>NZ_WTZR01000010.1:0-50374 GCF_009889665.1 Candidatus Hikarchaeum yamanae
ATCGAGGCACTACAAGCTGCAGGAGTAACCGACCTCGCCGCAGTTTCAGGAATCAGTGAAAATCTCGCTGAGAAAATAAAGGAAGCAGTTCAAATACTGGAACAAGAAATCTCCCCTGCAGATGCGCCATCCGAACCAGTTCCTACTGATTCAAACGACGATTTCCTAAGTATAAGCGGAATCACTCCTACCCGTGCAGATTCTCTCCGTGCAGCTGGATTTAAGACCATAGCTGATATCACAAACGCTAGCCAAGATGAGCTCTCTTCGATTGAAGGAATAAGCACTGCTCTAGCAGCTAGAATAAAAGCCAGTATAGGTGATATAGACCTTGAAGAAAAAGTAACTCCCCCCACGAAGCCCCCTGTCGAAGACACTCCCGATCCCACCACAGTTGAACTCCGCCCCCGCGGACATGTTGGAAAAATTCCTGAGCTAGGTCCCAAAGACAAACGACTATTGGCCCAAAAGCAACGCGAAGGAAAACCAACTTTCAATCGCCAAGACGGCCATATGAAAAAAAGACTCACTAAGAATAAACACAAGTCAGTTTGGAGAAGACCTCGCGGAACGCATTCCAAACAACGACGAAGAAGAGGAGGGCACGGAGAGGTTGTCCGGGCTGGGTATCGGACTCCCGTTTCTGTTCGCGGTCTCCATGCTAGTGGATTTAAAGAGGTTCACGTCCACCGGCCTGAAGATTTATCCGATATCGATCCAGCCATTGAAGCCATCCGTATTGCGGCATCTGTTGGCAACCGAAAACGAGAACGAATCGAAGATATCGCAGAAGAAAATGGAATCCGCGTCCTTAACCCCTCTTACGAAGAGGTGAGTCTACAATGACAAACCTCAGTACGCAACGGAGATTGGCATCTGAAGTTCTCAAAGTCGGAAAAAGTCGAGTGTGGCTTGATCCCGAATCCGAAGAACAAATTTCTGAAGCCATAACTCGAGAGGATATACGCAATTTAATTGATCAAAAAATGATCAAAAAGACCCCTGCAAAAGGAAATTCCCGTGGACGTGCACGAGAACAAAATCAAAAAAGAGCATACGGTCATAGATCTGGTCATGGATCCCGAAAAGGTAGGGCTGGGGCCAGACAAAACCGAAAGAAAAAATGGATGTCCAATATTCGAGCCCAACGAAAGCTCCTCCGGGAACTAAGAGAAAATGGAACTATCGACCCAACACAATATCGAATAGTCTATCGAAAAGCAACTGGTGGGGAATTCAGAAGCTCCCAACATTTAGCATCTTATGTGGAAAATAATTATGGAGGAAACTAATGGCTAAAGGCCCTCGATACAATGTCCCAATGCGCCGAAGGAGAGAAGGCATAACCAATTATCACCAACGATTACCGTTGCTGAAATCTGGCACTTCTCGAATGGTCGTACGGATTAGTAATAAATATATCTCAGTACAGTTAATCAATCTCGGATCTATTGGAGACGAAACAGTAGTTTCTGTAAGCTCAAAAGATCTTTTGAGTTATGGTTGGAAAGCACCCCTAAATAACCTCCCTTCCTCATATTTGACAGGTTTCCTTTTAGGCAAAAAAGCACTCTCCATTGGAATAAAAGAAGCCGTATTGGATATTGGTTTGCACTCCGGTACTAAAGGATCAAAAACATTTGCAGCACATAAAGGCGCAATCGACGCGGGACTTGACGTCCCCCACAGCGAGGTAGCATTTGGATCTTGGGAACGGATCCGGGGAGAACATATCGCAGAATTTGCAGAAAAAACTAATAATAAACTTTCTAACGATTTCGATTTGACGACGTTGCCAACTCATTTCGATGAAATCCTTGAAAGCCTTAAGGAGGAATCCCCATGACCGATCCAGTAGAAAATACTTGGGAACCTGTCACAAGACTTGGGCACATGGTACTAAATGAAGAAATAACTTCAATGGAAGATGCACTCAACTCTGGACTCCCTTTGAAAGAACCTGAAATAGTCGATCACTTATTGCCTGGAATCGAAGATCGCGTTCTCGACATTAATATGGTTCAAAGAATGACTGATTCCGGCAGGCGTGTTAAATTTAGGTGTTGCGTCGCAATCGGTGATAAAACTGAATTCATAGGCTATGCAGAAAGCCGAGAAACCCAAGTCGGTGCAGCAATTCAGAAAGCAGTTGCAGCCGCAAAACTCAATATTATTCAAGTACCTCATGGTTCTGGATCTTGGGAAAGTAGATCTGCAGATCCCCATTCCCTCGCCATGAAGACTAAAGGAAAATCTGGTAGCGTTATTGTTGAATTATTCCCTGCTCCTGCTGGACTCGGCCTGGCAGCTGCCCCTACTGTTAAAACCATCTTGGAACTCGCTGGAATCCAAGATGCTTGGACTAAATCCTACGGTAAAACTAGAACGACAATGAATTTGGCCAAAGCCACTTTCAATGCATTAGACAATGCATCCCAATTCCGCAGCGCTAATAATCAACGAGCCATATCTTCCAGACAGGAGACAAATTAATGAAAGCCATTGTACAATTACGCGGTGAGGTTAACATAACTTCTCAAACCCGGGATACTCTTAAAATGCTAAACTTACACCACGTGAACCATTGCGCGTTAATACCCGAAACAGATACCTATCGTGGTATGATCACCAAAGTACATGACTACGTAGCCTATGGGGAACCAAGCCTTTCGGTCTTGGAGAAGATAATTTCTCGCCGTGCAGAACCACTCAAAGGAGCTGCAACTATAGACGACGCTTGGATCTCTAACAACACAGAATATGATTCCATAGCCCATCTAACCCAAGCTCTCATTTCAGAGGAAACAACACTCCGATCCCAAGGACTTTCCCCCGTACTAAGACTGCATCCGCCACGCGGAGGTCACCGGGGTATTAAACACCCCACCAAAGAAGGCGGACAACTTGGAAAACACACTACTGAGGAGATTGATCAACTCCTTAACTCGATGCGATAACTCATGACTACTATCAAAAAAAGAAGACAAAGAGGCTCTCGAACTCACGGCGGCGGAACTCACAAAAATCGCCGCGGTGCTGGCAATCGTGGAGGCCGCGGAAACGCAGGGCGGAATAAACATCATATCCATTTACATCCCCCTCTAGGAAAGCATGGATTCACTCGTCCAACTAGTACTGAGAAAGGACGCGAAATATTTCCTATTAATATCCAGGACCTGGACGAGCAAATCACATCCCTTGTAGATGCAGGAATTGCAGAAAAAACTAAGGAAGGTTTCCGACTAAGCGCTCGAGATATGTTCGAGAACATTTGTGAATCCGATTCAGTAAAAATTCTTTCTTCAGGTCAAATCAATCACGCATTCGAGATAACTGCCGACGCCTTTTCACAAAAAGCTGTGACTCAGATCGAATCTGCTGGAGGAACTGTAATCTACACCGGAAATTCACACATTGAAGAGGAATAACTTTTATGACTTGGAAAGAATCTATAGCACCTCTTCTTTCCCGTATTCCCGTAGTCAGGCGTCCAACCAAACACGTCCCCTTCCGGCAAAAAATGCTTTGGACTTTATTAGTTCTAGTGGTTTATTTTTATTTGACCAATGTCACTCTTTACGGTCTAGGTGGGAATGCCCAAGATATATTTGGACAATTCCGGTCCATCCTCGCCGGTGAACAGGGCTCTATACTTCAACTTGGAATCGGACCCATCGTCACTGCGAGTATAGTTTTGCAGTTGCTAGCTGGTGCAGATCTTTTAGGTCTGGACACTTCAAATCCTGCCGACCAGGTTATATACCAAGGACTTCAGAAGTTTTTGGTCATTTTAATGGTTATTCTAACTGGATTCCCTATGGTATTTGCTGGTGGATTTCTACCTGCTGATCCCTTCGTAAGTACTCAGTTAGGCGTCAGTCTCAATGCAGTCCGCTGGATAATATTTGCCCAGATTTTCGCAGGTGGAATTTTCATACTCTATATGGATGAAGTTGTTTCCAAATGGGGTATTGGTTCTGGGGTGGGACTATTTATTGTAGCAAGCGTCAGTCAACATCTAGTTGGAGGGATCTTCACTCTTGGATCTGATACTCAACCTAGTGGACTCATTCCCACTTGGATTGGAATGGCATTAGGAAATATCCAGGTTTCTCCTTTCTTCTCTGGTGGCTTTCAAGAATTAATATTTGGCCAGGGTCAAATTCTAGCCCTCATCACTACACTTCTCATTTTTGGACTCGTTGTTTACTGCGAGTCTGTTCGAGTTGAAATACCTCTGAGCCACTCCAAAGTCAGAGGCGCAAAAGGTCGTTTCCCTGTAAAATTGATCTATGCAAGTGTCTTACCCATGATCCTTGTCAGGGCTGTACAAGCAAATATTCAGTTTTTAGGTAGAATTCTAGATTCTCAAATGAGCAATATGCCCTCTTGGCTCGGTGTTTATTCTTCAAATGAACCTGTTGGTGGCTTTTTCTACTATTTGAATCCCATTATGACTCCTGGAGATTGGATGTGGTGGTTAGGACAAACCGCAGCAGAGCCCTGGCAAATTCTATTACGCGTTTCAGCTGATCTCTTCATTATGGTGATTGGGGGTGCAATTTTCGCTATTTTCTGGGTAGAAACCACCAATATGGGCCCTGCGGCAACTGCCCAACAAATTCAACGGTCTGGGATGCAAATCCCCGGATTCCGAAGAAACCCTGCGGTACTGGAAAAAGTCATGCAAAGATATATCCCACTCGTTACTGTAGTCGGCGGTGCACTTGTAGGATTCTTAGCCGTAGGTGCCAATATGTTAGGGACCATCGGAGCAGTCGGAGGAACTGGGCTACTCCTCACTGTTTCTATTGTATATAAGCTATATGAAGAAATAGCGGAAGAACAACTTATGGAGATGCACCCTATGATGCGTCAAATGTTTGGTTAATTTTCTTCTCTTTTTGTCCCCTCGAACTCCATCTCTTCCCGAAACGGTAATGCTACTTAGTTTTGTATATACGATGTGCATAGGATATCTCTATCAAACACAGAATTTGAAGGAAAAAATAATGCCTATTTATTAGATGATGGAAATGAAACCATTCTCATAGATACTGGCCTATTTTCACCACAAATCCATGTGGAATTCCAACAAGAACTATCCAAATATGGCCATTCCATTTCAGACATTGATACCATTCTACTCACCCATTGGCACGCAGATCATGTTGGCTTGGCAGGGACGATCCAGGAAGAAAGCGGAGCAAAGGTCTACTGCCATGTAAAAGATTCTCCTATGGTGGAAAAAGATCCCTCTGCTCTTGCTGAGCTGCTCCACATAGTCGAAAAAAGATTTATAGAGTGGCATGTACCTCCTGCCAAACTCGACCCTCTCATCGATGTGCTCAAACTTGGTCATAGACTAGGGGGACCGCCTCCCCGAACAACTGATTTTGATGCTGGCGACCAAATAGAATGTGAAAATTATTCTTTCTCAATACTCCCCGTCCCTGGCCATACACTGGGACTTTCTTGTTTTTTACTAAACGAAACTAATATCGCATTTGTAGGAGATGCTGTTCTCCCCGTTTACACTCCCAACATTGGCGGTGCAGATCTCCGAGTCACTTCTTCGCTTTCTCAATTCCGTGACGGTCTCTTGCAGCTTAAAAATCATAATTTAGACATATTCTACCCTGGACATCGGCATAAAATATTGGAACCAAATCCTCGAATCGACGAAATTCTCCAACACCACCGAGACCGACTCGACCAAATCGTTTCTCTACTAACAAATCCTACTGATATCTGGAACCTCAGTACTCGGATATTCGGCCAACTCGATGGAATTCATGCACTATATGGATCTGGTGAAATATTCGCCCATCTTGAATATTTGGAATCTATGAATATCGTAACTTCCTCTGATGGATTGTATTCTCTAACTACCCCTTCTGTAGATATATCTACTATTTTTTAGTCACCGGCCTCCTCTAATCTCAATCAAATACCCGTCTGGATCCCTCACTAGAAACATAGATTCTCCCCATGGAACTTCTCTGGGTTCTGTTATTAATTTTCCATCCGAATTTTTAATAGCATCTTTTATTCTTTTATATATTTGGTCAATTTCACCATCAATTGTCACAATATAAACTGAACCATCCCCTCTGTTTCCATCTCTTGGGGGGTCCAAATTAAATGCCTTCAAAGCTGTGGGATCAAAATCTACTTGCAGTTTCAATTCACAACTACCTGTTTCGTATGCACAAGTCCCCTTTCCCCCATTTTTTGGTGACAATCCCATCACTCTCTCATAAAAGTCTCTTGAATTTTTTAGATCACTCACCATCAAATATAATTGAATCAGTTTGGACATGGTCAACTAATTTCTCCTCTCTTTTCTAGAAAAGAAAACTTCCTTTCCCTCCTGCAATTGGATGTGTTCTTTGATCATACTCGAAGATTGCAGCCCTTCTCTCTCGTAGTTTCCTATCCTAACTACGTCGATATCTGGAAACCCAGCCTCTCTAAGCTGCCCTTTTAATGAATCTATGTCAAATTCTTGGTCATGTCCTAATGTTATGATATTTGGTTTTATCTTCTTTACACTATCAAATAAACTCCCTTCAGATCCTAAAATTGTAGAACTTACCATCCCCATCGATTCTATAACTTCTCTCCTCTCATTTTCTCCCATGAAGATGTTCTTCCTCTGTTTTATACGCGAATCTCTAGCAATAACCACGTGCAATTCATCTCCCAATTTAGCACTTTCAGACAAATAATAGATATGTCCAGGATGCAGTAAGTCGAATACACCTTGGGCCATCACTCTTTTCATATCCACCTATAAGGATTGTATGGGTATCAGTATAGCCATTCGTATATTTCTCACGTGACTTCTGCTCCTTTATTCCTAGGGGCTGCCATAATTATCTCACCACTCATCCCCAAACCGTCTAACAACTCCTGGACGACTCCTTCTACATCTTTTCTATATTCTTCACTTGTCACACAATATAACGAAGGTCCCCACGAAGATTGCCCCACTCCAAAAATATTACTACTATTCTTTAATTTTCCCACTACATCGCCAATTGGAGGTCGATATACTCCTCCTTGGCATTTTTCATACCAGATTCCATTAAGACGGTTTATTTCCCCAACCGCAAACCCAAACTCAGCACAGTTTTCATTTTGGATAGCAGGAATCAAAATTCTATCTATCACCCGATCTATCTCCTTAGTGACATCCAATCTAGCTTCCTTGATAACAAAATTTATTAATTTTTTCTCCTCATTTCCACTATATCCCTCTCTAGTTTCTAATTTTACAACCACAAAAATCCATTCCTCTGGGATTCTAAGATTAGTTTTAATGCTTGGTACTTCCCACCCCGATCTCCTCTCCTCATCAAAAACTGACAATGAACTGGCTTCTTGCCCTCTATCAATATTAAACCCCCCTTGCTCAAAAGTCGCCACCCCCACTCCGCTTCTCTCCCCCCGACCTAGTTTTGGAGCACACTCTCGACTTTTCGGTTCTATCCCATATGTCTCTGCAATAGCTGTATACACGGCAAGTGCCAATTGAGTCCCACTTCCCAACCCCATATGGGTGGGTATTTTTTCTTTTATTTCAACTTTTGCCCCTTCCACTCCTAATATATCCACAGCCTTCTGGGCATACTCCTTAGCACTTTCATCATCACATATGATTCCTTTTTCTGGTTCCGCGGTCAGGACTACTTTTGGATCTTCGAGACACACTCCTATCCCTCCGTATACGTGCGATTCTTCTAAACACAAGTTACGAAACCCAAAATGCAGTCGACTACCTGCAACTACCCGAACGACCATATCTTATCCTCACAACTATCAGGTAAAGACGTTTCTGCACGATCACGCATCTTTTAAGACTCTTCGAAACAACTTTCTACCATGATTCGGCCCGGAAAAACCATTGACACTAAAGACGATTCTCTTCCAAGTGCAGATATAACCAAAGGCCCCGAACGAGCTCCACACCGTTCCATGTTCCGCGCAATGGGGTATGATGATTCCGATCTTTCTTCTCCTATGATCGGAATTGCAAACCCCGCCGCTGATATCACTCCTTGTAATGTACACCTAGATGAAATCGCTAGAGAAGCAATCGAAGGAATCAAAGAATCTCAATGCATGCCAGTCGAATTTGGGACTATAACTGTTTCAGATGGAATCTCTATGGGAACTGAAGGCATGAAGGCTTCTCTCATTTCCCGTGAAGTCATAGCAGATTCAGTAGAACTAGTTGCTTTCGGCGAACGACTAGATGCCCTCGTCACAATAGCTGGCTGTGATAAGAATCTTCCCGGAATGATGATGGCTTCTATTAGAACTGATTTGCCCTCTGTATTCGTCTATGGGGGGACGATACTTCCTGGAAAATATCATGGCGCAGATGTCACTATTCAAGATGTTTTTGAGGGCGTTGGAGCATATGCGGAAGGTGATATCTCCCGAGAACAACTAGATGCCTTAGAGCATGCAGCTTGCCCCGGAGCTGGTTCTTGTGCTGGAATGTACACTGCCAACACTATGGCCTCTCTTAGCGAGGCATTAGGCCTAGCCCCTCTTGGGTCTTCCACCGCACCTGCAGTCACTGCAGAACGCAGAATAATTGCTAGACAAGCAGGAAAATTAGCTGCTTCTTGTGTTAAAAACCAATTGCGACCCTCTCATATTCTTTCAAAAAAATCATTTGAGAATGCTATCTCTTTACTAGTTGCAATTGGTGGTTCTACCAATGCTGTGCTGCATTTATTGGCCCTCTCTGCAGAAGCAAAAATTCCACTAACTCTCTCTGAGTTTGATAATATAAGTAGAAATACACCTCACATATGCAACCTCCGTCCCGGAGGAACATTTGTCATGGCAGACCTTCACCAACAAGGTGGCATCCCTGTCATTATACGTAGATTAATCGAAGGCGGTCTTTTCGATGGAGATGCAAAAACTGTAACTGGAAACACAATCTCAGAAGAACTTAGCTCTCTAACGTTGCCCCCCGACGAAGAAATAAATAATCAAGTTATTAGGCCCCTCTCCGACCCCTTACATAAACAAGGATCTCTCGCTATTCTCAAAGGCAACCTAGCCCCTGATGGTGCAGTACTAAAGATCACAGGAGATGAGGAATTACAATCTAAGGGTCCTGCACGAGTCTTTGAATGTGAAGAAGACGCAATGAAGTGGGTCCAAGAAGGAAATATTTCTTCAGGAGATGTTCTTGTAATCCGAAATGAAGGACCTCAAGGCGGCCCTGGAATGCGCGAGATGCTCGGAGTTACTGCAGCCGTTGTAGGCCAAGGACACGAAAGCGATGTGGCATTGATCACAGATGGAAGATTTTCTGGAGCAACCCGTGGCCCGATGGTTGGGCATGTTGCACCCGAAGCATTTTCGGGAGGTCCCATCGCCTCTATATCTGATGGAGATATTATCACTTTAGATATCCCAAATCGAATTTTATCCGTCGATCTTTCCGAAAATGAACTACAGCAACGAATGAAAAATTGGTCTAGACCCCCTCCAAACTACTCTTCCGGTGTCCTAGCAAAATATGGTCAAAGTTTCGGATCCGCAGCTTATGGGGCAACCACCAATCCCGCTCTAAATAAACCTTAATCCAATCTCTCTACTCTGTAGAATATTTTTCCGTTACTAGTGGTATGATAGACCCTATTACCAATGCCAAACCAACAACCATTAGTATTACTACTACGTTCCTCTCAACTTCCAAAATATTCCCCATTTCTAGAATATTCCCTAGTATGAACAACGACACACCCGACACAAACATTTTTTGCAGACGTTTTGTTTCCATACTATTTGACTCAATTACTAATTATAAAACTTTTTTCACATGGTTTTCCCTTCGCTTTAAACTCTTCAAATTTTATTAATTTTCTTCTCCATTGCTATTGGATTACTTTATTGGTAGCTACCGCCTATACCAAACTATGCATCGACGAGGTTTCATATCACTCTTGGTGGCCATATCTGTTTCTGGATGTTCTCAAATCTCAAATCTCCGAGGCGAGAAAGAACAAACCTCTGTAGCTGAAAAAACCAAATCCCCGCCATCTAGTAACACCGAAAAAAAAGGCATCATAAGCCGCATTAACCCCTTCAATAAGGATCCAAAACCCGAGCCATTAGTAGATACCGATGGGGACGGGATGGTGGATTCTAAAGATTACGCACCCTGGGATCCAAACGTACAAAGAAAATCAGATGTATCGGATGTCAGTAGTGCCGACCCCCCCGCAGAATCACCTCCAGCAGAATCACCTCCAGCAGAATCACCTCCAGCAGAATCACCTCCAGCAGAATCACCCCCTGCAACCCCTCCTGAAACTCTGCCCCACCTTGAAATAGCAAATTTAGTATCTGCTTTAACTTCCATCAACGACGTTACTAATAACAAATTGACTAGCTCCAAAGCTGGTGACTCTATCCTAATAGCATTCAAATATCGCGCATTGGTTCACCCCACCGGAAAATACAAAGTCCGAGAACAAGTTACTCTCACCAACAAATCTACCTCGGACGAAGTGGCAACAAAATCTAAAACCTCGGAGAGCACGGGAAAACCTGGAAATGTGCAAATCATAGTTCACGCTATCCGTTTTCCAACCACCTCTCTTTCCCCTGGAACTTACAATGCAAAAATTTTGCTACGTGATGAAATAGACATGAAAGTATCTAATGCTTTAAATGTTGAATTTACCTTGACTTAGTCTTCTCAAATTTCTTTCCCTATCTTCTAAATCTATCTTCTAAAGTACAGTTTGATTGGGGCCGCTGAGATTCGAACTCAGGTCCGACGACCCCCAGCCGCCGAGGATACCAAACTACCCCACGGCCCCATAGGAAAACCGTAGATCTGGTCGCGGTTTAAGCCCTTCGAATCTCTATCTCTCACACCAATACACGTTCTAATTCTACTACCTTTCCTTTCTTCGAATCAATTTTTCCAGTGTATTCTCCAAGACAAACGGCAGAACCCCCCTGAGTGTAACACACCACTCGCATACCTTCTGTTAATATTTCCTTTTTCTCTGCAGAAATTATTCCTGGTGCATATACAGGGGCACCATTTGCAACCTGCATGGCAGCCGTTTGTGAAATTATTATTTTTGGTATTCCTTCTAAAATTGACTCTGCTGGGTGTATTATCTCTCTTATCAACTCTTCATTTCCTTCCTGCTTCCAAATTTCCACCGCGTCGACCAATTCGTGCAATTTTGATAATTCCCCATCATCAAATGGATAGCTCTTCGTTCGCCGAAGATCTCCCATATGCGCCCCCTGTCCCAAAATTAAACCTATATCGTGACACAATTTCCTAATATATGTCCCACTTTCACACTCAACTCTAAGTAGTGCTTTTCTCCCTTTAATTTCAAGTAGTTCTATGTCGTATATTTCACGAACGCGTACTTTTCGCGAAACTGCACTTTTTTTCGGTGGTTTTTGATAAATTTCTCCCTTGAACTCTTCTAAAACCTGACTTAATTCTGTTTCATCCTTTCCCTCATCATGCAATTCTAAGACCACTATGTATTCTTTTTTACCCAGTAGTAATTTTGATAACCTCGTTGCATCTCCTAGTAAGATTGGTAAACACCCTGTGACCTTTGGATCTAATGTCCCCGAATGAGCCGTTTTACCAACTTTCACTATCTCTCTAACCCACGCCGAGATTTGGTGAGAAGAAGGACCTATTGGTTTGTCTATATTTATTACTCCAAATGACATCAGCTCAGATATACTCCTATCTTCAGGTGGTTCTCTAAGCTTCATCACCAAACACCTCTATGAATCGCATTATCCTCTCCACTACCTCATTTGCATCTTCTTCGGATGTATCAACTACTAAATCATATATTGATAAATCTGAAAAATCAATGTCATAATATTCGTCATAACGATGCTTTTCTGATGCTTCTCTTTCTTTAGTTTCCTTTAAAATTTGGTCTATTTCTCCATCTTCTCTATTGGCAATTCTCTGTCCCCGTATACTAATTGGAGCATCGAGCCATATTCGTATGTCTGCGTTTTCACCTGCCATCCAACCTGCCAACCGTGATTCTATCACTGCATTATCTTTTACCAATGCAATTTGCTTTATATTTTCATCCAATTCTCTATCTATTGAATCATCATCTTCTGCAACCTTATTCAACTCCCCCACTGATATTCCACGATCTTCTGCTATTTTTCTAAAGACCGTTCCCCCGCTTATATATTCCAAACCGAGCCTAACTGCTATTCCTTCTGCAACAGTACTTTTACCACTCCCCGGGGGGCCCGAAACAGTTAACAGCATGTGATCTATTCGGCCTTCTTAATTAAAAAGAGATCCCTTCTACGTTGGACTCGTTCTGATATTCAATGCCTTTCTAATCACCTGGGTAAATGCCATGGAAGACATGAAATACCATACGATCCACAATTGAATTGGTCCTACTAGCCCCTCCGTCCAATCCGCTTCTCCCACAAATGGAACTGTTATTGTAACCTCATTCGGATCTATATTTCCACTTAGTATTTTCCAATATATCCACAAGAATACCGGTATTGTGAATACCATTATCCACACCATCGGACGAAATTGCAATTTGAACATTCCCATTTGATCTCCCATTGCTTCCATTTGTTCTTCTCGCAGCCTTTCCATTTCTTCTTTATCTCCACTCTTTTGGGCCGCTTTTTGCCGCTCTTGTAACTCTTTCATTTCAGATTGATATTCTCCCATCTTTTCCATATCCATCAAATTAGCCTGGAGAAGTGTGGAATATAGTCCTGTAAATAATGCCAATATCATTATAACGAGGTAAAATGGAAGCACAGTATCTGCCGGACCGATCAGTAAATCTACGCCCCTCCCAATTAATTCCCTGACTTCTGTAAAAGAATACCCTGCAAACAAACTTATTGCAAAAACAGCAGCAGCTTTGTCCCACTTCGTCCATTTACCCTCTGCATCCGACTTCGTTTTTGATTTTTTTGCCCTCGGTTGATCAAAATTTTCTATCGTCTGCTTAATCGTAGCCGCGTCTGAAACCTGAAAACCTTTTTTCCCCTCTTTTAATATTCCCGTTTCTATGAGCCTTCCCCAATGCCCACTCGTAACTTCTCCTCTCACATCTGCCCAGTCCAATTCTACCTCCCCATCTACACTTTTTTCAAGAACGGTTCGAATGGATTCAACTATCCCTGCATCTCTCATTATCAACCCTGCAACTTTCCTTTCAATTCGAGCCATTATCTATTCCCCCTCTAATCTTTTGTAAGTAGACATTCTCATTTATTTAACCCTCTTCGAAAATTTTTCTAATGCTTTCCCAAACATCTTCTGGATTATCTCTACCTTCTATCCTTACAAAACCCTCTCGATTGATGTAGTATTCTAAAACCGGTTCGGTGTGTTCCGAAAATACTCTCAATCGATTCAAAATAGTCTCTTCCTGATCATCTGATCTCTGTACCAGTTCACTACTGCATAAATCACATTTTCCATTCTTTTTCGAGGGACGAAATTCAATATGGTAATTTTCACCACAAGAGGAACAAACACGTCTCCCTGAAAGGCGTTTAATCAATTCTTCACTTGCCACATCTAAGTATATGATCTTATCAATCTCAGAAATAGTACTCAAATATTCTGCCTGTTTTCTATTGCGCGGATACCCATCTAGTACAAACCCACTTGCCTTCTTTATCTCAACTTCCACAATCTCATTGACGATCGAATCTGGAACTAATTCACCCCGATCGATGAAACTTCCTGGGGTTCCTAGTTCCGTTTCTAGATCTCTGTTTATTCTTAACGCATTCCCTGTAGTTATATGTGCAATTCCAAAATATTCTGACATCAAGCTCCCCTGAGTGCCTTTCCCCGCCCCAGGTGGCCCAAGAAGCACGATTTTGGGCAGTTTCATACCCCTTCGTTTCGCGGGAACGGTAATATGCTTACAGAAAAGTTTTTCCTGTTTTCAATAACCGAATCTTGAAATATATTGGACAATTCTGCCTATGTTGAGATATGTCATCTAATTACACATTAACTCAAAAAGCCATCGCAGAATTTCTTGGAACCTTTTCCATTTTATTCTTCGGTGTTGGTTCCGTAATAATTGAATTTCTGACAGTCCCCGATTCGGTTGAATATGGCACATATGTCCTAAATGGATTGGGGCATGGTGCACTCGGATGGACTGGAATTGCAATCGCCCATCTATTCGCAGTGGGAATCCCAATCTACCTCTTCGGACGTGTATCTGGGGCCCATATCAACCCTGCCGTAACAATCGCACTTTGGGTCACAAAAAGAATAGACGCAAAAACAAGCGCTGTTTATATTGTATCCCAGATTCTTGGAGCAACCATTGCAGGAATACTTTTCGTGCTAGTTCGCGGAACTGTGGCTGCCACTATCGGTGGTATGGGCGCAACTGCACCTTTCCCTGGTGTAACCGTGGGGCAGGCATTTTTGGTCGAATTCATCATCACCTTCTTTTTAATGTTCGGTGTTATGGCATTCGCTGTCGATTCACGCGCGCCAGAAAATTTCGCTGGATTCGGAATAGCTTCCATCATCGCCATGGGTGTGTTTGCTACAGGAAACATTTCCGGTGCATCATTCAACCCAGCTAGATCTCTCGGACCATATATTGTAAATACTATTTATGGGGGGCCCGATCTTTGGGGTGTAGCTTGGATTTATATTCTTGCACCAACTCTCGGGGCAATTGCAGCAGTATACTTCTACGATCAAATATTCTTAAACTCTGAGTAGTCTTTCTATATTTTTTTCTCTTTAATCGCTTGCCACACAACTTCGTCTGTGATGGGCATGTCTATTGATTTTACACCCCATGGCTGTAGAGCATCAATCACTGCATTTACTATGGCAGGAGGGGCAGCAATGGCCCCCGATTCCCCCGCCCCTTTTGATCCCAATGGATTATGAGGACAAGGAGTAACTGTTGATCCTAGTTCTATATCTGGTATGTGAAATGTCCTTGGAAGTGCATAATCTTGTAATGTCCCTGTAAGTAAGTTCCCTGCACTGTCGTAAACAGTTTTTTCATACAAAGCTTGTCCAATCCCTTGCACAATGCCCCCATGCAGCTGCCCTTCTACAAGCAATGGGTTAATTTGCACACCACAATCATCAACTGCAATATACCGTTCCAATTTAACTTCTCCCGATTCCGCATCAACCTCAACTACTGCAATATGTGTCCCAAACGAGTAAGCGTTGCTTACTGGATCATACAAAGCTTCGGCTTCCAATCCCCTCTCTATCTCTTCTGGGAGGCCCTCTTCTCTATGTGCCATCATAGCTATTTTCTCCATTTCTATTGATTTATCCTTTGAACCTACTACAAAAAAATCACCATCTTCAAATCCTATATCTTCTATAGGGGCCTCAAAATACCACGACGCAATTTGTTTACTTTTATCAATTATCATCTCTGCACATTTGACAAGAGCACTTGCGCCAACGGCAATACTCCTACTACCAAAAGTCCCCACCCCGTGCCCCAATGCATCTGAATCTCCTTCGTATACTTCTATTACCTCCATGGGAACTCCCAACTTATCAGATAAAATTTGACGAAATGCTGTTTTGTGACCTTGACCATGATCTGCGGTCCCACAATACACCTTTACAATCCCATCTGTTCCAAATACAATCTTCCCACTCTCCGGAACTGATGGACCTGTGCCTGTATTTTCCACAAAAGTAGAAAATCCGATTCCAATATACCTATTCTCCTCCCTTAATTCTTTTTGTAAAATTCTGGTTTTATCATAATCAAGCATTTCTAGAGCCTCGTCGAGTGCCAGTTCATAATTTCCACTATCATATGTCATCCCGACTGCAGTTTCATAGGGAAATGCCTCTGAGGGAACTAAATTCATACGTCGGAATTCCACAGGATCCATTCCCATCTCTCTCGCAGCATGATCCACAACCCTCTCAACAGCGTATATCGCTTCTGGTCTCCCCGCACCTCTGTACGGGCCAATTGGAGCCGTATTGGTGAAAACCCCTTTGACATTCCCATATATTGCTGGAATCTGATATGCCCCCGATGATAAATGTCTAAAATTAGCCGCGGGCGTTTTTCCCCATACAAGATATGCCCCTATGTCAAAAACAACTTCAAATTCCACCCCCTTTATCTTTCCACTTTTTTCAACTGCTATTTTCCCCTTGACAAAAAACCCTCTCCCATGGTGGTCCGAATGATGCACTTCCGACCTTCTTCCTGTCCATTTAACTGGACGTTTCAATTGCATGGAACACCACACTACCAATGGATCTTCCACATACGGTGAACCCCCTTTACTACCAAAACCTCCTCCTACATCTGGTGCAATCACCCGAATACGATCTTCTGACAAACCTAGGGCAACAGATATATTCTTTCTAATACCATGCGGCGTTTGAGTCGAAGTTCTCACCGTAACTCTACCAGTGTCCTCACTATATTCTGCAATTACACTTCGAGGTTCCATAGCATCTGGATGGAGTTTTTGATTTACCATCTCTAATTCAAATATGTGATCTGCATCATCAAATGCCGCCCGCGTACTTTTTTTATCTCCATATTTCCAATCCAGCGCTATGTTGTTCTTCCCCTTCCCTATGTGGACTATGGGTGCATCTTCTGCAATTGAAGACCAAATATCACCACTACTCTCTAATCTCGCATATTTGACTCCAACCATAGAAAGCGCTTCGTGTGCTACATATCGATCATCTGCAATAACAATCGCAATAGGTTCTCCTGTGTATCTCACAAATCCTCGAGCCAAGATTGGAAATTTACTGTCCCTTTGTCCCTCAAATGATCCCTTTATGTGAAACACCCCTGGAATCTGAGCAATTTCTAAATCCTCACTGGTGTATACTGCTATGACACCCTCTATTTTTTTTGCCGCTTCTACCTCGATCGAAACTATTTTTGCATGTGGATGTTGACTTCTAAGAATTGCAGCGTAAGTCAATCCATCCGGCTGAAAATCATCTGTATATTTCCCTTCCCCCTTTATGAGTGGAACATCTTCAAATCTTGGTATTTCTGTCCCCGAAACTTTCACTTTGGTCATTGCCTATAGTTTGTGTCACTCTCAGGTTAAGCGTTACTGGACTAGCTCCCTCTCTTTGACAAATAATATTTCATATGGCCTCCGTACTCATAGGGTTCGTCATAGCATGGGACTGAGCTCCGAATCTATACCCATCATCGGCCACTTTACGCTATGCATTCTTACTTTGAAAATCCATTGCATTCCTCCTCTACCCTCCGAGAAACCTAAGTTCGAGCCAATCTTACGTTCTTTCATGCCCATTTCTTCAACGTCCGAAGGAGTCCCACTAGACGATCTAATCGGAACCTGCAGAGCAATTATTGGCGATAATCTTCGCTCTATAACTTATTTTACAGAATCTAGCCATACTCAGATCTATTTACGCTCCGATCTAGACCAAGACGCCGACCTGGCGGGTTTCACCGATCTAGAATCTCGCGGATTAGCTGGTGCACCAATCGCTTATCGCGGATCTGAGCTAGGAAATTACCTATATACTATACGGGCATTCGAGTTCGGATATCTATTACGTGTATTGAAGAATAATCAAGGCGTCTTTATAACAACGGACAATATCACATTACAAGACTTTTCAGAAGCATACTTGGCCATCAAACAAATTTTGACCTAATATTCTCCCCTCGATACCATAGAAAAATTCATGTTCCACCTCCGCGTCTCGTAATCAATGACTATTGAAACAACTGTCGAACTCGAAGGTCATATCATCGATTCTGGCATCATGCAACGTGCATTTGGAATCATCATGGATATGGGCGGGACTTTTCACGTTGAACAATTCGATGTCGGAACGCATAAAAATGAGACTACTTATTGCCGCATGACCGTCTCTGCAGAGTCTGAAGGACTTTTATTGCCAATTTTACATGAACTCCATCAAAATGGAGCTACCATAGCCGAGCCCATTGACGCCACCCTAGAGCCTTCTCCCTCTTCAAAAGTTGTCCCTCGTGGGTTTTATAGCACGACCCACCACCCCACTGATATACTCTACGAAGGTGAATGGATCTCTGTAGAAAACATAGAAATGGACACTGCAATCGTTGTGGATCCTACTACAAAAACAGCCTCAACTAAAGTACTCACCTCTGTTGATGAAAACGATTTGATAGTTACCGGAGAGGCCGGAATTCGAGTAAAACCCCCTTCTCGACCTCGAGACTCTTCCAGCGGCCCATTTGGATTTATGCAAGGTGGAGTCTCCTCCGAACGCCCATCCGAATCATTGATCAAGAAAATAGCAGAAACTATCAAAGCCACGAAAAAACAAAATGGAAAAATACTCGTGGTCCCTGGACCTGCAGTAATACACTCCGGAGCGGGAGATGACTTGTCACGATTAGTACAAAAGGGCTATGTCGATATGATTTCTGCCGGGAATGGGTTTGCGGTCCATGATATCGAAAGAAATCTCTATGGCACTTCTCTTGGTATGAATATAACCACACTTGCACATCCGCGGAAAGGACACAAGCATCACATCTACACGATTTCTGAGATAGTCCGTGCTGGTTCTATCAAAGATGCAGTTGAACAAAAAATAATCACCGGAGGGGTCATGTACGAGTGCATAACTAATAATATTCCCTATGTTCTCGCCGGATCAATCCGAGACGATGGTCCACTTCCTGATACTATCACTGACACAATTAAAGCACAAAATGCAATCAGAGAGCAAACGCAAAAAGCCGATTTAGTACTCATGCTTTCCACTCTATTACATTCTGTGGCTGTTGGAAATTGCCTTCCTTCTACCACCCCGACCGTTTGTGTTGATATAAATCCTGCAACAGTCACTCAACTTCTAGATCGTGGTTCATCCCACGCTGTAGGTGTAGTCACCGATGTTGGAATGTTCATCCCCCGGCTTGCGCAGGCACTCCTAGGTGAGTAATTCCCCTTTTATTCTATTTTCTCATTTGGATCCATTTATCCTCTCACGAGCTGCAGCAACAACCAACGGAAACGTAATTGTAGCATCTGCATAAACTGTAATGTTTTTTGCATTTTTCTCAAGTTTCCCCCACGATCTAGCTTCATCCAACGAAGCCCCCGAAAGACCTCCCAAATGTTCAGAATCCCCTGTTAGTTGCACGGCATAATCATATGCCCGCGGCGTTAGTAACATCGCCTGTAAAATATAGTTTTTTGGCAATCCTCCTCCTACTATCATCGCTCCCCTTCTCTTGGCATCATGTGCTATATCATTGATTTCAGTCATATCTGCAATTGCATCTAATGAAAACGATGAAATTTGGGAATACATCCACGCCTGCAATCCTAGCATCGAATCTTGTATCCCTGGACAGTATATTGGAATTCCACACTCATAAGCCATCGCCGCTATGCCTCCGTTATCATTCCTGGCTTCCTCTGAATTAGCACGTCCCAATTCTGCCGTAAATTCTCTAATTGAAACTTGCCTGTCTAGGTTAGGAAATACATTGGATCTAAGGTGATTTTCCAATATGGAAAATCCTTCTTGTGGCAAATATACATCATATATTCTATCTACTCCTTCATCCCTCAATTTTTCATCATGTTCTCTAACCTTGTCTTCATTCCCCCATCGCCTCTGGATTGTCGACCCGTGATGATGACTGTGGCCCATTGCTTCTATTGCATCGTGGGTCAGTGTAGCCCCGGTTGTAACTAACACGTCCACATGCCCATCTTGTATTAATCCTGTCACTATTTTCCTCATACCTGCTGGTACCATCGCCCCCGCTATACTCAAAAAATTTGTAACATCCTTTCCTCCTATCATTTCCGTATATATATTTACAGCTTCAGATAGGGCGCTTGCAGCAAAACCTGCATTTGAATATTCTTCCATCAATTCGGAAACGGTCATTTTGTTTTTCACATCAATGTGGTTTATTGGATCATGTCGAAATTCTTTCCTCATGGTATTATAACCCTGTAGGATAGGAGATGCACGTAGTTTTTATTCCCCACTCTGAAACAATCTTCTCGAGTGAAAAAACACCGAATGTTTCTGTTGCATAATGTCCCGCCAACACCACATTCATGCCCAATTCTTTTGCTTCATGGTATATTCGGGCCTTTCCCTCTCCTGTAATGAATACATCCAGTTCTTTTTCAACAGCCTCTCCTAACCAATCCCCACCTGCCCCTGTAACAATTCCAATTTTCGTGATCTCTTCTACTCCAAAATTCAATAATTTTACACCCCCATCTCCTGTATCCAATTCCCCTGCCAAAAATGATCTCAATCTCTCTGGAGTACATGGATTCTTCACCTTTCCCATAATTCCAATGAATTCAGTACCCAATCTTCCAAATGGCTCTCTTTCTTCTAATTCTAATATTTTAGCCAAACCTGCAGCATTTCCAAGTTCTTGATGTGCATCTAATGGCAAATGGGAAACATACAACGATATTCCCGATCCAATAAGAGCTTGTATTCGATTGTAATTTATCCCTGTAATTCTATCGATGTCTCCCCATGTAATGCCATGATGCACTACCATCATATCTGCCCCGATACTTGCAGCATCTTCTATAGTCTCCATAGATGCATCTTCTGCAAAAACAACATGACTCACTGTTCCCTCCCCCGTCCCAATCTGAAGGCCATTTGCACTAGAATCAATTTCTTCAAATCTTCCCGTACCTAGAAGTTCATCAAGACGATCTACGAGCTCTTTTGTTTTCATTTTATGATTCTAAAGTCCCTTCCTATCGTAATAATGATTCCCCTGTCATCTCCGGTGGCTTTTCTATCCCTAGTAGATCTAATATTGTCGGAGATATGTCCGATAAACCTCCTCCCTTTCTAATCTTTTTTTGTGCTAGGTTTCCTTCTAATCCTATACAAATGATCGGCGCAGGATTAAACGTATGACTCGTACGGGGATCTTTCTTGGTTCCCATTTCTTCCGCATTTCCATGATCTGCAATTACTATGATTTTTGCCTTCTTTCCCCTAAGAAATTCTATTAATTTACCCAATTCTTGGTCAACTATTTCTACAGATTTCACAGTCGCATCAAATACACCTGTGTGGCCCACCATATCCGGATTTGCATAGTTAAGAATCAAGACATTGGGATTTTTTTCTTCAATAATTTTTATCGCAGCTTCTGTTACTTTCCCTGCGTTCATTTCTGGCTGTTGATCATAAGTGGGGACCTTTGGACTCGGAATCATTTTTCTAATTTCACCTTCCCACACTTTCTCTCTCCCTCCATTCAAAAAATAAGTAACATGAGCATATTTTTCAGTTTCTGCAATTCTCAATTGGGTAAGACCACCTTTTGATAATATTTCCCCTATGGTATTCTTGGGCCCCTCGGTGGGGAACACAACTGGGAATTTATAACTTTCATCATAATTTGACATGGTCAGAATTCTTTCCGAAGAATTCTTTTCTGAAAAATATTTACCTATGGTTTCTTCACACATTAGAGACATTTGCCGCATGCGATCTGCACGGAAGTTTGCCATCAGAATAATATCTCCTCTATTGAAAAAATCACCACCATTTATCACTGTAGGTTTGATAAATTCATCAGTTTCTCCACGTGTATATGCATCTTCAATAGCAACCAATCCTGATTTAACCATGTAATTCGATTCCCCTCTCATAATCGCATCGTGAGCTTGTAGGGTCCTTTCTATATTCCCATCCCTGTCCATTGCATAGTATCTCCCCGTAACTGTGGCAATTCTTCCAGTTCCTTTTTTTCCAACTACTTTTTCGAGTCTAGATATGTATCCCTTTGAACTCTTCGGCGGTGTATCTCTTCCATCTGTAATCACATGAGTTACCACCTCTACTCCGCTATCCGATGCCATCTCTATCATTGCATGAATGTGTGTGTCATCCGAGTGAACCCCTGCGTCACTTAATAACCCTATTATGTGGGCCCGATTTTCTGTGGATTTTATTTTTTCAAATCCTGATTTTAACACATCATTTTGAAAAAAAGACCCATCTTTAATCGCTCTATTAATCTGTGTATGTTCTTGTTCTATAATTCTCCCTGCACCTATTGTCAAGTGACCAACTTTCGAATTTCCCACCCCTCCTTCTGGAAGGCCAACGGATTCTCCACCCGTTTCTAGCGTTCCATACTTCTCATCCGAACAGAGACGATCAAATATAGGGGTGTTTGCGGCTCTAATTGCATTTCCTTCTTGGGTCTCTGAAATTCCCCACCCATCTAGGATAATTAAAGCAACGTCCATATACATAACAAATCCTGGATGCACAACTATTCATCGCTATAAATTGCTATCATGTTTTAATCATCGAAGTATTATCTATCTACACGTGACACTTCCTCCAGACCTCCCGTCCCGATTAAAAACTTTCCTTAATTCTCTACCTTCTATGGAGTATTATTCTGACAGCACTGACGAATCCGCTTCTTCTATCTGGAACCGTCTAAATCCCCTTCAAGACCAAAATGGAACAACCATAATCGAACCCATTGATTCTGATCTTTACATAAAAGAGTTTTCCATTAGGAACGCACCATCCACTGAATCACCCTTCCCCACGCAAAATGCGGTAGACTCTGGAACGCTTTATGTGCCTTTCACAAATGGAATGTCATTGGCGTATTCTCGTGCAGTCATGGCTGTGAACCCCACTGATAAAAATCTTCATGATTCAGACACAATAACAATGTGCTACAACGCTCCCCACCCCTTGGCACCCGATCAATCTGAAACTCTTGAAAGTTTTTCCATGACTACGATTCCCAACCTTCCAGACGAAACCGCGCTACATGATACCGCTTTGTATTTATCTGAAGGGGGCCATGCACTCAAGTGGGCCGATTCCGTAAAAGATATACTAATTTTAGACGGTCCAATTTTTCCGGTAGGTCTATTGGCTTGGTACAGTGGAAAACCCAATTTAAAAAAATTACTATTGGAAAATGGTCCTTCCAGACGTGCATTAAAAACATATATAGACCTCATTAATTCCTTCGTCAAACCCACCGCTGCCAATGGCCAACAAACTCCCCCTTTAATCGGATTTGTAAAAAATCCTCGTGGATCTGCGATAAAGTCTGCATTTGACTCCCTACAAAACGAAACGAATTCATTTGTCTGGGGACATGATTCTTCATTCTTCAAACAAATATTGAGTGCCCATTCCACCTCCAAAACACAAAGAGGGGTGACGACGCACGATTCCACTTTAGTCTATACAAATTGGTTCATTTCGAAAGGTAGGATTGCATCAAAATTTGAGGAGTTTCTTCTCGATCCATTTATTGGAATCCTGGATCATAAAAACCCTCTTTACGATTTAACATTTTTTATGATCTACGATCCCCGATCAGGTGTTGTTTTTCGTGTAGAATCTCCTTATGCATTTTCTCAGAACCCCCTCATCCGTCAAAAAATTGAAAATTTCATATTGAAAGAAATGGCAATTTACAATGGCCCTCCTCGCGTAATCAACAAAGCCGACCATCTAGCTCGGATGTCGAATTCCCAAAAAGTAACCCTTGGAAAAATACTAGCCGCTCATTACAACACCCGCATAGATGTAAATTACAATTTCATTCGTTGGAGTAGCAGTAGTATGGATCAACTCAGAGATTTGTAAGTATTATATCTCTGAGGGTCATATGCTATCATCATATGGACTTGGAATCTCAACTTGATGACACAATAGTAGGCCTTTTGACTTCCACCGATAGTGGACTTTCTATAGGTCAAGATCCAAAAGACGCCTCGCTTTATGGTCTCATAGCTTTAGCAGAAAGGGAATCCTTTCGTTTAGGAGAATATTTCCGAATTCCATTTTTCGATTCCGAAGGAAACTTGGATGAAAACCTTCTTTGTGAAGCCATCGAGCTCTCCTACCATAATGAGTTCCCTCACGAGTTTGGTACTTATGATACCTCAAACCTTCTGGCAGAGGAGTTGATCAACCAAAGTAATAAAATCATTCAAGATATTGATTATAATTTCATAGCAAAACTCCTCCCACTTTCTATCATTCATAAAAACAATAGGAAATCTCCAAATAGACTTCCAAGACCTGCATCTAGGATTTACAGAGCCGATGAAAAGACAATAACAATTGGCCTCAAACTTTCTCAAAAATTAGAAGACATTTTCGTTGGACATATATCAAATTCACCTCCTGGACGTAAAATTCCGTATCGATTTAAAGATAGAGTGGCTGATGTACCTCTCATTTTTACCCATGTACTTGTAGCAGGGGGAACCGGATCTGGAAAAACACAAGCAACCAAAAATATCCTCCGCCAGTGTCTAGGGGACTCTAAGAATGGACGGACTTACAAAATCAATGAATCCTTCAAAAAATTAGCCATTGTTCAATTCGATCCCCAAGATGAATATGCTCAAATGTATCATGATGGAGGCGATCTAACCGAAGACGATAAAACGTACTATGAAGACAATCAAATTCTATTTAACAAACACGACAAAACTATAGTGTTTGCACCTTCCATTAAAGGCACAAAATATGAATCCAAATATCATGAGGCGGAAACAATCACTTTCAGCATTCCCTTTTCCCTTGTAGAAACAAACCCTTGGCTCATTTCTCGTAGTGGTCTCACTGACCCGCAAAAAGCAGGGTTAGATAACCATCTATTACCTGATTTCTTCAACCAAACAAAAGAAGACGAGTGCACTTATTCCAATTTCTTAGAATTTCTTGATCAAAACAAAACTAATTATACTGATCCTAAGGACATACCCCTCGCAACTTTCGACGCAATCAAACGAAAAGTAGTAGGTTTTTCTAATGTATTTTTTGACTCAAATTCTCCCCCTATCACTGACCTAATTGAGAAGTTCATCGTGCCCGGGCAATTATCTATAGTGCCTACATCCCACATTAATAATCACCGAGACGCGGCCTTCGTGGTGTTGGCACTTTCTAGTTTGTTAGTGGATAATAAAATGACCGAGTCCCCTGACTATGAGCACATCAAAAATATACCTCTACTGATTTCTATGGACGAAGCACACAATTTCCTCTCCCGAGGAAACACCGAGACACAACAAGAAGACCTTCTCATTGATAAATTTATCAATGTGGCAAAACAGGGAAGGAAAGAACTACTTGGGCTTTTTCTGGTCACACAAGATCCTCATGATATAGACGCTGATATCCTTAGTCAAATTAAAACCAAAGTCATCTTAAACCTCAGCGAAGAGTCAGCCATCCGATGCTTAAATCTACCTGCTAGGTTAAAGTGGAAAGTTCCCAATCTCACTCGTGGAAATATGGTTATTCATTCCCCTGACTATTGCGACCCCACTGAAGTAACCGGACTATCTCGCTGTCTAGTCCGCCATGGACGGTGAATATAACCCGTATTACAAAAAGCCTAACCGATTTATATCTCTTATTACCATTTGTTAATATGGTTGTACGATCTAATCTATCTATACCCAACCCAGTTATTCTTACACAAATATAAAAATCCCCATGTCCCAAACCCAACCAAAAGATATCACTGTGATACTTCCTGATGGTGCAAAATTATCAATCCCCCTGGGTTCAACCATTTCGAATGTTGCATATGAAATAGGCCCTGGCCTGGGAAAATCCGCTGTTGCAGGAATCATCAACGACGAGCTAGTAGATCTTTATACTCCTGTATCTGACAACGATCAGATCTCTATCGTAACTGAAAAATCAGACCAATATCTCACTGTTCTTCGCCATTCTGCTGCCCATATATTTGCACAAGCACTCTCCCGATTATATCCTGATGTAAATTTGGCAATAGGACCTCCTATTGACACCGGATTTTACTATGATTTTGATGGAATCTCGATTACCAAAGAAAATCTCCCCGAAATAGAATCTGAGATGAAAAAAATCATTAAATCTGATTATGAGATCCTCCGGACTGATGCTCCCCGGGAGGAGGCAGAAAAGTTCTATTCCACTAATTCCTTTAAATTAGATATTCTCCAAAACGAAGCCGCTGAATCAGAAAATGTATCATTTTACACCCAAGACACCTGGAAAGATCTTTGTAAAGGTCCCCATGTATCCTCTACAGGCAAGGTGAAAGCCATCCATTTGTTAGATATATCTGCCGCTTACTGGAGGGGGGACTCTGACAATCAAACTCTCACCCGCGTCTACGGGACTGCTTTCAAATCCCAATCTGATCTTGAAGAATTCCTCACCCTTCGCGAACTCGCAAAAGAACGAGACCATCGAAAACTTGGACAAGAACTCGATCTATTTTCCATACCCGAAATAACTGGACCCGGACTTCCTCTTTTCCACCCCAATGGGGCCTATGTTCTCAGGGAGTTATCTTCATATGTCGATTCTCTAAATATCAACTCTGGTTATGAACCAACCGAAACGCCCCACTTATTTAAAACAGAACTGTGGAAACAATCAGGCCATTATGATAACTACCAAGATGATATGTTTATCTTCGAAGTTGGTGATGAAGAATTTGGTCTCAAACCTATGAATTGTCCTGGTCATGCAACCATCTTTAATCAACAAAAAAGAAGTTACCGCGATTTACCGGTTCGATATTTTGAAAATGGAAAAGTATACCGAAAAGAACAACGTGGTGAATTATCCGGGCTATCTAGATTATGGGCATTTACCATCGACGATGGGCATCTCTTCATTCGCCCCGACCAAATCGAAACCGAAGTCAATGGGGTTTTAAATCTAATTCTCGAAGTGCTCAAAACATTCAACCTTGACTTTAAAATTTTCCTCGCAACAAGGCCCGAAAAATATGAAGGGAGTTTGGAAATATGGGAAAAAGCAGAAACCCAACTCAAATCTGTACTTGACAATTCTGGTCTTGCTTACACGGTAAATGATGGGGATGGTGCATTTTATGGGCCAAAGATAGATTTCGCATTCCAAGACGCACTTGGAAGATCTTGGGACGGCCCCACTGTCCAACTAGATTTCACTATGCCAGAACGTTTTGATTTGAGCTACGTTGGCACCGATAATACTCAACACCGTCCTGTGATGATCCATCGAGCGTTATATGGTAGCTATGAGCGATTTTTTATGATTCTAATTGAACATTTCAATGGGAAATTCCCTCTGTGGTTGGCACCCCAACAAATTCGCATTTTACCCATCACCGATGATAATTTAGACTACGCACAAAAAATAGCCGCTGAATTATCTTCTTTTAGAGTCTCGATCGATGATAGAGCGTGGACAATCGGGAAGAAAATTAGAGCTGCCCACAACGATAGAATTCCCTATATGGTAATCCTTGGAGAAGCTGAACAAAAACAAAATTCAATTTCTATCCGCGACCGAAATCAGTCCGAAAAATCCGGAGTAAAATTATCTGATTTCACAACTCACCTTGTTAATGAGTACCAGGAAAAGCGGATCGAACCCGATTTCCTCCAATAATCCATTTTTATTCTATTCGAAATCGTTTTCAAGTATGGCGGCGCACAATTATTATGCCGAAAACCGATTCTTCGTCAAATTCTAAGTTTATTTTTGTTACCGGAGGGGTTATGTCAGGATTGGGAAAAGGTGTCACAGCCGCTAGTGTAGGGCGTTTACTTTCAAATGCTGGTTTCACTATCACTGCCGTTAAAATAGACCCCTATCTTAATGTTGATGCTGGGACGATGAACCCCTATCAGCATGGGGAGGTGTATGTACTCAAAGATGGGGCAGAAGTCGATCTAGATTTAGGTAACTACGAACGTTTTCTTGGAATCGACATGACCAGCGACCACAATATCACCACTGGTAAAATCTATCAGCATGTAATCGAACGTGAAAGAACTGGAGATTATTTGGGGAAAACAGTTCAGATCATTCCTCACATAACTGATGACATAAAACGAAGAATTAGATATGTAGCAAAAGGACACGATATTTGCATAGTGGAGGTTGGTGGAACTGTTGGGGATATAGAAAGTATGCCTTTCCTAGAGGCACTTCGACAACTTTCCCACGAAGAACCCGACAATTGTGTTTTGTTCATCCATGTCACTCTGATTCCTCATTCTAAAAATGAAGAACCAAAAACAAAACCAACTCAACACTCCGTAAAAGAACTCCGATCAATTGGTATTCAGCCCAACTTAATCGTGGGGCGATCTACCAGGCCTCTAGATGACGATGTACGTGAAAAAATAGCTCTCTTTTGCGACGTTCCCACTGAAGCTGTGTTTTCTAATCCAGATCTCGACAATATATACCACCTCCCCATGTCTCTTGAAGAAGAATCCCTTGATGAATATGTCATGGAACAATTGAATTTACTCGATAGAGCCGTTCCATTTCCTAATAGGGATACTACTTGGCGCGAGTCCGTAACTGCCCCCAAACATAATAAAGTCAACATAGCATTGGTAGGGAAATACGGATTTGAAGATGCTTATATTTCTGTATATGAAGCCCTCAAACATGCAGGCCTCCCCGATGGCATTGAAGTCAATACTTTCTGGGTCCATTCTGAAACACTCGACGATGGTGACTTCTCTCCTCTCTCTGAAATAAAACCAGATGGTATTGTTATTCCGGGCGGATTTGGTTCTCGAGGGACCCCTGGGAAAATAAATGCAGTTCGTTATGCTAGGGAAACAGGCATCCCATATCTTGGTCTCTGTCTAGGGTTTCAATTAGCCGTTGTAGAATATGCTCAAAATATTTTGAATCTAAAAGATGCTCATTCTTCCGAGATCTATCCCGAAACCCCGCACCCTGTAATCGACCTATTACCTAGTCAACATGATATCAATGAACTGGGTGGAACAATGAGACTTGGGGAACTCGAAACACAAATTGATAAAAATACTCTTGCTCATTCTTTGTACGGTGAAAACCAGTGTCTTGAGCGCCATCGCCATCGCTATGAAGTCAATCCAGATTATATAGATTCACTTGAAAAGGCTGGATTAAAATTTACGGGAAAATCTGGCCCCCGAATGGAAATATTGGAAATCCCAGAGCATCCCTATTTCTTCGGAACTCAATTTCATCCCGAGTTCACTTCGCGCCCGACTCATCCAAGTCCTCCTTTCTTAGGTCTAGTCAAAGCTGCACTTTCCCATTCTTCCTCCAACAATAAAAATCCTAAAATTTCGGAGTGAAAAAAATGAAAATTATCTTTTTTGGAAGTGGTGGGGATTTATCATTTTCCTTATCTAACCAAGGCTTTGAAATTGAGGAAATGCCTACATCCGGAGACGTTTATGCCCCTCCTGCAGATCTAATTTTGGATGCGGATCTGTTAGTTATAACTGATACCAGTGATCCTACTGGCATCTTGCTGTGCAGGGAACTCAATCCAGATATCAAAACGATCGTATATTCCAAAGACGAATTATCTGACTTTTTGAGGCCGCAAATTGACTTTGCATTGGATCCTCAGCTATTTCCCCCCGATCTAGTAGCCGAAGAAATCTCGAATTTATTTTCTTGATTTTCCCTATTTTTTCCCGCGACATGCTTGTTCAACCGTATGGCCACAAACAGGTAAAATAATTTTTCCCACTCCCAATTTAACAGCATTCGAACTACCTGGTAAACAAAATATTGGGGTATATTTTGCTATTCCTGCCATCGACCTACTAGCGATCGAAAGGGGCCCTATCTCTTCATAGGATAATTGTCGAAATAGCTCTCCAAATCCTGGGAGTTCCTTTTCTATCATTGGTGAAATTGCTTCGACTGTAACGTCATCTGGAGTTGCCCCCGTTCCTCCTGTGGTGATAATTAGATCTATGTCCTCCCTATCTACTAAATTTTTTATATAACTGCTAATCTCTTCATAGTCATCTTTAACAACTTTTTGAACGGCATTTTCATGCCCCGCCGATTCGATCATTTCTGCTATTATTTTCCCACTCTTATCTGTGCTATCTGACCGTGTTGTCGATACCGTAACGATTGCTATCTTTAACCTATTAAATTCGCCAATATGCCCGCAACTTGGGCCCCCCTCTATTTCCCCAATATCTCCATTCCCATCCATTTTCATTCCCCTATCTTGTGAAAATCTCTATACATTGCAATTTCTAACCATGGGCATAAATCCAATTGACGATAGTGCACAGGATTGAGTTGCATATCTTCATAATCTACCCATAGTATTCCTGCTATCTCTTCTGGATCAGGATTTACTTTTGTATCTACTAACGTGGCCTCCAATACTGTGCAAACCTCCCATTCCAAACCCGCATTCATGTAATAACTTTTATACTCAAATTTATCTGTCACTGTTAAATTTTCATATTGGTTCGGCTTGATGCCTAACTCAACCTCTAGACGGTTTTGTGTTGCTTCTACTTGACTTTCATCTGGCTTAGGGTGTGATGCAACAGTCCCGTCCCAGTATCCTCCCCATAATCTCTTTGATGGACTTCTCTGAGCCAGCATCAATCTCCGCTGCTCATCGAATAGAAGGCATGTAAAAGCACGATGGCGTATACCATCACCCGTATGGGCTTCCAATCGATCTACAACCCGTTGTTCCATATCATTCGAATCAACCGCTACAACATTTTGTTTAGCTCCTTGAACTTCATTCTCTTCTCGACTCATATATGCATTAAAGACGACATACTTGATACATTCTTCGAAATCTAAAAGAGTTTATCTTTCCCCTCAACTCTAACTATAAAACCTTATGAAGTCTCCTCTCTTTTCATTACTATAATGGCTGATGCTTTTCTAGCTTTAGAGACTGGGGCTGTAGTAAAAGCACGCTCTAGGTCTCCTGGATTGGCACGGGGAGAGCTGGTTTTCACGACTTCTTATGCAGGATATGAAGAAAGTTTAACTGATCCCTCATATGAAGAACAAATTCTCACTTTTGCCTATCCTCTGATTGGCAATTACGGGGTAAATCTCAATAGACTTGAATCTAGTCGGATTCACCCCCGTGCAATAATAGCACGACAGCTCACGGATTCTATTTCTAAGTGGTTATCTACAGAATCTATCCCTGCGATCGATACACTCGACACCCGAGAACTTGTTATGGCTATCCGCGATCACGGTGCAATGCGGTGTGGAATTTCTTCCGGAAAAGACGCAACACCTGAATCGGCAATTGAAGAATTAGAAAATTGTCCTTCTATGGATGATCATTCTGATATAGGCTCTTTAGTCAGCGTAAAAAAACCAGTTACCCACCCTGGCACTGGTCCACATATCTGTCTAATTGATTGCGGTGTTAAGAAATCAATTATTGATTCATTTATAAAACGCAATGTACGTCTCACGATTCTACCCTATGATACCACCATAGCCATCGTTCGCGAGGCCGACCCAGATCTTCTTTTTATCTCAAATGGCCCTGGAAACCCTGAACACTTTACAGATGCAATTTCACTCGTAAATGAGTTCTCTGGAGAACTCCCCATTGCCGGAATCTGTCTCGGACAACAGATAATTGCATTAGCTCTCGGGGGGACTACTGAAAAAATGAGATTTGGACATCGTGGTGTTAACCAACCCGTTTTAGATCTTCCAACTAATAAAGTAGTAATGACTACTCAAAATCATGGGTATACCGTTTCTGACCCTGGAGAACTCATCATTTCTCAACTTAATGTCAATGATGATACCATCGAAGGCCTTGTAAACTCCGATCTCTCCATCCTAACACGACAATATCACCCCGAAGCCCACCCTGGGCCTCATGATACCCTAAACTTTTTCGACGAGGTCCTTTCTCTAATCTAACCAAAACAATTTATCCAAGCTCCCTGTCCCTATTCATTCGTATCGGTGCCTTTATGGGACTTGATTTCCGATATTTGTTATATGCTTCGGCGGCATTTCATTCAATTTGCTACCGGCTCTATTGCTCTACTTTCCACCTCTTCGGTTGCAATGGCTGCAGAGGACTCTTCCTCCACTCCACAAACACATATAGTCGCCATGACCGACGATATGATCTATGACCCTGAAGTAATCACCATCGCACCAGGTGACACAGTACGATGGTTGAATATCGGTAAAATGGGACATTCTGTATCTGCATATGAAAATGAATTACCTGAAGGCACGTCCTATTGGGCATCAGGAGATTTTTCTTCCGAAAGTGAAGCAAGAAGTAAATATCCTATTGGAGACATTCCTGGTGGGGATTCTTATTCTTACACGTTCGAAATAGAGGGCGAATATGGCTATTTTTGCATCCCTCATGAAACCATCCAAATGGTTGGAAAAGTCGTAGTCCAAGAAGGCGGGGCATCCATTTCAGCTGGCGGTTCTCAAACAGGAGAAACTTCCGATCAGTTTGGTAGCAATCTCCCTGGAGGATCCGTAGGTGGGGCTTTCGCAGCAGTTGGGATTCTGCTAACCGGACTAACTGTCTTCATAGTCTTTGCAAGTGATCTCTATTCTTTTATCATGGGCGAACCCGAAACTGGACCAAAGAGTTCTAGAATCGCCGTTTTCTTTGCAGGACTCGCAGGACTGTTACTATTATTATTCATGATAGGGACATTGATCTCATCTTGAATTTTGTTTTTAATCAAGTCCCCACTGACCCTGCACTTTCTTCCTGTCCCCCACTGCCTCTACACAATTACTTTCTCCCTCTGATTTAATTGCCTCTATCGCAGCTTCTGCACTAGAGCACGTTGAAAAATACGTAATCACTTCCTCCACCGCAATCTCTAATATTCGACGATCTCTTGAAATTATTATATCAATTTCTTCGTTAGCAATAGCATCTCTCATGCTCTTCTCATCCTCAAAATACCTTATTTGGAAGAATTCCTCTAAACTTTCAATTAGTTTTTTCCCCCGATCACTTTCTGGATCTGGAAATTCCGCACTATCTAGATCTACTATTGCATTACCCGATATAGGGATCGGTTTCCCTATCGCCACTTGTGCTTTTGCATATGATTTCCCAAATGAATCTGATGTACTCATTATCTCTCCTGTAGATTTCATTTCAGGTCCAAGACATGGGTCTACCCCCGGCAAACGACTAAACGGTAAAACAACTTCTTTCACACTTACTTGCACTGGAATTTGTTCTTTTACTCCCACTTCTTTCAAGGTTTTACCTGACATAACTTTGGCAGCAACCTTCGCAATAGGAACTCCAGTTGCCTTTGATACAAATGGAACAGTTCTCGATGCACGCGGATTGGCTTCTAGCACATATATCTCCTCATTTTTTATGGCAAGTTGTATATTCAATAGTCCTACTATCTTCAATGCTTGGGCAATTTTCTCCGTTATTTCTCTCACTCTCCTAAGGGTTCCTTTGTCTAGATTTACTGGTGGTATCATGCAAGCAGAGTCACCTGAATGAACTCCTGCCGATTCAACGTGCTCCATTATACCTCCAATAAGTATCTCTGTTCCATCTGACACAGCGTCAACATCTAATTCAATAGCATTTGAGAGAAATTGATCAATTAACACAGCGTTATCCGGACTTACTCTAACCGCTTCTTTTAGATATTTTTTTAATTCTGTGTCATTTTCTACTATTTGCATGGCCCTCCCTCCCAATACATATGAGGGGCGCATTAATACTGGATATCCAATCGTGTTGGCAAGTGACAGGGCACCCTCTTCATCAGTCGCCTTTCCACCCACTGGTTGAAGTATCTCCAAACTTCCCATTAGGTTGTTAAACCTGTCTCTATCTTCTGCCAAATCTATAGAATCCACCGAAGTTCCCATTATCTTGCAATCTATTTCTCTCCGCTCAATTTCTCTCTGAAGCGGTCTTGCAATATTCACCGAGGTTTGTCCTCCAAATTGAAGCATTACCCCTCTAGACCCTGTGGCTTCAATCACATCTGCAACTTCTTCCGCAGTGATTGGCTCAAAAAATAATCCATCTGATGTATCATAATCTGTGGAAACAGTCTCTGGATTGTTGTTGACCACATGAGTTTCTATTCCCTCCTCTCGTAACGATTGAATTGCATGAACGGCACAATAATCAAACTCTACACCCTGTCCAATTCGAATTGGGCCGCCTCCCACCACCACTATGCTCTCTGCCTCTTGATTCACTCGAAGCTCTCCTGCAGCAGCATCCCCTTCGTATGGTCCACTAAACCATTCTGGTTTTCTAGAAGAATAATAATAAGGTGTAGTTGCTTTGAACTCCCCTGCACATGTGTCAACTTGTTTATATGTTCTGCCTGGGACAACCTTTTCTATCGAATCAATGTCCCATTTTTTCCCCTGCACTTTATTCCATTCCGATTCTACCGGCAACCACGAACTCTGAACATCTGAATACTCTCCGGTTGCTATGGCTTGAATTTCATGATTTGTAAATCCCATTGTTGCTGTCTCTACAATCGAATTTTCCATTTCTAATTTTGCAGAGCTACTAATCCGGGCATATCTCTCTACATACCACTTATGTATCCCTGTTACCTCTGAGACCTTGTCTATGGAATATCCTCTATAGAGTGCTTCAAGCATAGCATACAAACGATCGGGAGTTGCCTTTTCCAAATACTCTTTTATGAGTTCTTCATCTTCGACAGTGTCCCAATCCACGGCAGGCTTGTACTCGCTTGATCTCATGGCTTTCATCAACGATTCCTCAAACGTTCTCCCAATTGCCATGGTTTCCCCTGTTGACTTCATCGCAGTGGTGAGCTCAAACTCCACTTCTGGGAATTTATTCTTGGGCCATCGAGGTATTTTAGTAACAATATAATCTATAGCTGGTTCGAAAGCGGCACTAGTTTCCCCGGTAATTTCATTTTTAATTTCATGTAGGCATTTTCCCAATGCCACTTTTGCAGTAACTCTTGCTATCGGATACCCCGTAGCCTTGGAGGCCAATGCAGACGATCTTGACACCCTTGGATTGACTTCTACAATACGATATTGTCCTTCTTCGGTTCCATTATCCCTCCACGCAAATTGAATATTACAACCACCTTGTACTCCCAACTCCCTAATAATCTTCAAAGCAGAGTTTCGCATCGCCTGATGTGCTACATCTGGTATGACCTGAGATGGAGTTACTACGATAGATTCTCCTGTATGTATCCCCATCGGATCAATGTTTTCCATGTTACAAATAATAATGCACGAATCAGATGCATCACGCATGACTTCATATTCCATTTCAATCCAACCAACCAAAGATTCTGTAATCTGAACCTCCGAATTTCGTGACAATTGCAAACCTCTGTGTACCCATTCGATGAGAGTATCCATATCTTCGATAACTCCTGAACCACTCCCTCCTAGTGTATATGCAGTTCTCAAAATAACTGGAAGCCCTCCCACTCCTTCTACTGCACTTTCCACTTCTTCTAAAGATCTGATTTTCTCTGATTTTGGAACTGGCTGTCCTATTTTTTCCATTCGTGCACCAAACAAATCCCTATCTTCTGTTGCATAGATGGTATCTAGTGGAGTTCCCATAATCTCAACCCCGTATTTCTCTAATACTCCCTTTTCTGCCAATTCGGCTGTTACATTCAACCCAGTCTGTCCTCCCAACCCAGCAATTACCCCGTCAGGACATTCTTTCTTAATAATTTCCTCAATGATCTCTGCGGTAATAGGTTCAATATAGACTTTATCCGCCATCTCTGGGTCTGTCATAATTGTTGCCGGATTCGAGTTCACCAAGACAACTCTTATTCCTTCCTCTGCCAAAGCACGACAAGCCTGGGCACCCGAATAATCAAATTCTGCCGCTTGTCCTATTTGAATAGGGCCACTACCTATCAAGAGAACAGTTTTTCCTTTTTTCATCTTCCCTGTCCGATTTGGTCCATACTCCATAATAAGGTCGACGATATTGAGAGGAGACCTTTATATTCTCTAAATGTACTCCCCCGCGTAATCTTCTGGATCCAAATCTCTCTCTGCGCGATATTCTCTTACAAACTCTGTAATATCAAAAAGTGACATTTGTTTTTCGAAATTGATCATAGCATTTTGATCACCCGAATGACTCATAGCATGTTCCATTATTTCTATCACCAATTCTACTACTATTTCATGCAGTCTCCAGGCATTAAAAGTTGAAATCCAGAGTCCAGAATAGCCAAGATACCCATCTTCACTAGCATCAAAAAAAACTACTTCTTCCGCGAAATCTTCCATCACCAGCCCCATCAAATGAACCATTCCAAATTCTCCCCACTTTTCTGAATCTGCAACTTCTATTATTTCTTCAAGCGAATTCACTAAAAATTCAGGCAAAAACCGAGTTAGTGGATTGACATTTGTTACCACGGCATGCATCTCTCCACATTCACATTTTAATTCTCTCATTCCCAAATCAATCCTATGCGACTCAACTGAAACGCCACATGGGAGCAAGATAACACTCATATGTATGTCTCTTCAAGGCCAATTTTCACGTTTATCTTCTCCAATTTCAATCGTTTCGTGTTTTGTATTTTCTCCAAGTTCCCATCCTGCCTTTTCAGCGGCATCTGAAATATGTAGGTATTCCCACCCCGTCTCGTTTGCCATTTCTATATCTTCCTCTCCCGTTCCTATCAATACGTGACGATCTGTATCAAAATGATATTTAACACTTTTTAAACTTTCAAATTTTCCCTTGGGCCCTGAAAAAAAATCTTGCCTGATTCTTTTTTGTCGTGTGTAGTTAGTTACAACATATGTCGGTTCATCTGTGATGACTCCTACATATTTACTCCAAGCACGAGCACTTTCAAACACCTCTTTGGGAGCTGTTAATTCTTTTAAAGCGGATAGTTCGAATGCAAGGGTCATCGTACCTTGAGAATTACTCATATTTGCACTTTGAACAATTCAAATTGAAAACACCTTCGATATAGTTCAACTATGCTTTTTTCACAACTATCTTCTCCAAATCAATTTTTTTATCTAATATGGACATTTCTTGATCAACCTGTTCCACCCTTTCCGTTATTATTTTTTTGTATCTACTTTGTGAAGATACATCCCCAATCAAAACTCCTCCAATCAACCTTCCATGCTTAAACGCTAACCGACGCCATTCATTTTCACTGTATTTTTTTTCAAGAAATTTTTCCCCTTCTGTAGGGTGCCCAAATGAAATAATTGGATACTTAAAGTGCGTTATAGAATATGATGGAATCCACTCAAATTTCTTGTAATCCCTTCCCTTGACCATATTTTCTCCCGCAACCATCCCCTGCTTTTTGGCACTTCCCCACGACCCGTTTTGTAGCTCTTCTCCTATTATAACATCGTGATATCTTGCAATATCTCCTGCAGCATATATCCCCTCGACACCTGTAAACATATGTTCGTCCACAACTATCCCATTTCTATATTCTACACCTGTGTTCTGTATTAACTCTATATTGTAGTCTAACCCAACTGCTACTCCTACAAAATCTGCCTCATGCCGTTCCCCATCCGTTGTGACTACTGCCTGGACCTTTCCTCTTCTTTCCTCAAAACATTCGATTTCCTTATTAAACACTGGAAGTACGTTCTTGTCCCTCAGCGATTTATGAATTATCTCACCTCCAACATTTGAAAGTGCATTTCTCCACCACACATCTCCTCTCATAATATATTTACTTTCAACCCCATGTGCTCCACAAATGGCAGCCAAATCAATTCCCAATAACCCTGCTCCTATGATTGCCCCAAAACTCGCGGTTTCGGCATGATTTCTAATCCCAATCGTGTCTCTCATGGTCCAAAAATGGTGTATACCTTCTGCACCACTATTCGGGACGTTTAACTCCCGAGGAGTTCCCCCCGTCGCAACTAATACTTGATCATATTTTTGGTGGTCGCCCTTATTCACTTCTATAATTTTATTTTCCGAATCAATCCTGATTATTTGAGTGTTTAACCTAATATCAATCCCCCGATTCAAATACCAATCTTCATCTCGAATGTCAACTGAATTTTGATTCAATTTACCCTTTGCAAATTCTTTTAATAATATCCTATTGTACAATGCTTTTCCTTCTTCTGTAAACACGATTACTTCCGATTTGGGATCTCTTTCTTTAATCACACTAGCAGCTGCGTCACCAGCCACTCCATTTCCCACAATACAATATACTTTTCCCATTTTTCTATATACTACTTTCCCCCCGTTTTACTATCAGAGATGCGCATGCGTACCCTGCCTCTATTGCTCCATTTAAACTCCTCTCTGGATATTGGGATCTACTAGCCATGCCTGCATAATATATCCCTTCTCCCACTTCTTCAGAAATATCATATGGGACAATTTTATCCACATACCCCATCTCATATATTGGAGCAGTTAGTGGATTTCTCGAAACTTTAAACCAGTTAATTTTTTGTCTATCGAAATCCGGAATCATCTCTTCAATTCCCTTTACCCAATATTCTTCAATTTCCTTGTCTGTCATTTTCCATATTGATTCTTCAAAGTCTTGAATATAGCTTACCATGTAAGTCAAATGCTCTCCCCCATATCTCCTCGGATCTATAAAGTTTGTATGCTCAATAATCGCCCCAAAACGAGATTTATCTGATATATTTAACCAATAGGTTTCAGTTATTTTCTCGGAATAACTCATGAGTGCACATACGGCTCCTTGAAATTGAATTGGACATTCATACCCTGTAAGATTCTCTAGAACACTAGGCATCGTGGCCACAATCACCGCATCAACATTTTCTCTCATCTTCCCATTCTTGGTATCAATCACCATCGACTCCACCCTTCCATTTTCAACAATTATCTCCTCTACAAATGCTCCTGTAATTATGTTTTCCTGTCCAATTTCTCCAATGAGCGTGTCAATAAGTTCGACAAATCCCCCGTTTATATATCCTAAAACTTCTCCTTTTAGAAAATCCCTTTGACCCCTAAATTTTATTCGTCCCAATAACCACGCAGCACTAACTCGATGTTTATGCCCACCAAATTTTGCCTCTAGTAGCGGTGTGACAAACTTATCAAATATATTGTTTGTTGTATGTTCTCGAACAAAATCTTCCACCGGTGTGTGTTCAAACTCTTCCAAATTCTGATAAGCACCAATTCTGGGAAAAATCCCTCTCGCATCTATCCCCAGTGTAAGAAGTGTCAAACGTATTTTATCATATATAGTCAAATGTGGATATCTCAATATCTCCCACGGGGTGTCCAACGGAAATATTTCCCCATCAATATAATATGCATTTTTTCCAATTTTCCACTCAACTTTATCTCCTATTCCCAATTCCTCCGCCAACTCAACTATCGTTTCTTCCGATTTTGATAAATGATGATAAAATTTCTCAATCGAATCCCCTTCCGTATCGTAAGAAGCCGCCAATCCCCCTAGTTCTTTCTCTCCCTCAAATATTCGCACTTGGTATCCTTTTTGCTGTAGGTAATAAGCAGCGGAAAGACCAGCCAGACCACCTCCTATGATTCCAATCATTATTCCTACTTGGTTCTACACCGGAAAGAACTTTTTTGAATCATATTGATACAGCGGTAGGTTTTCATCCCCCTAGGAAAAATAGTTTCTATGGTTATCGTCCGGGCCCCTGCTACTGTAGCAAACCTTGGTAGTGGTTTCGACGTTTTTGGCATCTCACTTAGTCACCCTGCCGATGTAATTCATGTTGAACCTGCAGAAGAAACCACCATAACTGTTACTGGCGCTGGAAGTCAATACATCCCCGTTAATCCAAAAAAGAATACTGCAGGGGTAGTGGCAGAAGCCCTAGATGCTCCTGCGGCGATTACAATTGATAAAGGAATTCGACCGGCTTCTGGACTTGGATCTTCTGCAGCCAGTGCAGCCGGAACGGCAGTTGCTCTAAACGCTTTATATAATAAGGGACTTTCAAAAGAAGAGCTTGTTTGGATAGCCGCCAAAGGAGAAGAAGCTGCATCCGGAGAGGCACACGCAGATAATGTTGCCCCTGCAATCTTTGGTGGGTTTACAATTGTTAGCCAAGATCGAATTACTAACATAGATGCTCACCTCGAAGTTGTCGTGTGTCTACCCGAAATTACCATATCTACCCGAAATGCTCGAGAAGTTTTGCCCAAATCACTCGATCTACATTCTCATGTCCATACTGTTGGAAGTGCCGCAACGTTAACTGCGGGAATGTTAACAAACAACCCCGAACTAGTGGGCCATGGATTAGCAGATTCTATCGTAACCCCTGCTAGGACTCAGCTTATAAAGGGATATGAATCAGTCCAAGCTGCAGCCATGGAATCTGGGGCAGCCGGAGTGACAGTTGGTGGATCTGGTCCCACTATTCTTGCAATCCCAAACAAAGGAAAAAGCCGTCTTGTGGCTTCAGCCATGGTGGATGCATTTTTCTCTCAGGGCATTCAATCCATTGCCTATCAAACTAGAATTGGCAGCGGAGTCGAATTATACTTAGATTAAAAAGGAGTTACTCAAATACCTCTGCCCTGCAATTTTTTATCTTCTGGCATGTCTATATTTGCCTCTCCTTTCATACCTTTCCCGATCCCCGTTGAGATTTGTGCCAATTTTTCTTTATTGTCCCAGTTATTCACAGCTTCGACAATAGCATTCGCCATTTTCACTGGATCCTCTGCTCCAAATATACCTGAACCTACAAATATTCCATCACAACCATGATGCATCATCAACGCAGCATCCGCAGGGGTGGCAATGCCTCCTGCTGCAAAATTTACCACTGGCAATCGGCCCATTTTTGCTGTTTCTTCAACCAATTCTGTCGGTGCTCCTATTTTACGAGCATATGCTTCACATTCTTCGTACGACGCATTCCCCAATTTACCAATTTTACTTGTAATGGCACGTTGATGTTTCACGGCTTGATTAACATCCCCTGTCCCCGCTTCGCCCTTTGTTCTTATCATCGCAGCACCTTCATTTATCCGGCGTAATGCTTCACCAAGATCTCTAGCGCCACACACAAATGGTGTGGTAAAACCCCGTTTATCAATATGGTATTCACTATCTGCAGGAGTAAGCACCTCTGACTCGTCAATCATGTCGACCCCAATTGACTCCAAAATTTGAGCCTCTGTAGTGTGACCTATTCTCGCCTTTCCCATCACTGGTATTGAAACCTCTTCTATTATCGCTTTAACTATCTCTGGATCTGCCATTCGTGCAACACCTCCTTCTTTTCGAATATCTGATGGCACCGCTTCCAATGCCATAACCGCAACCGCACCCGCATCTTCTGCTATCCTAGCCTGCTCCGGCTTCACGACATCCATTATAACTCCCCCTTTCTGCATACTAGCAAAACCACGTTTTACAAGTTCCGTTCCCTTTCTTAACTTCTCAAACTCAATAGGTACTCCCATGAACCACATTTGACGGCAATACAATTATATCCACTGATATCGGCAATTCTATAACCCAAATATATTTAGTACTCTCACTCCTCCATAATCCTCGTTGAAAGAACCTCAATGCAACAGAAATTACACTCCATGAATCACTCCCCCTTCCTTAATCCTAACATTTGGTCTCCAATCCCTGCGCCCCTCGAACGAATAGCACTTCAGCTCGCTTGGCCCATTATATTCATAAATTTACTTGGAACTGCATTTGGCTTCTGGTATTATCTCCCTCAACTTTCAACCGAACCTCTTTTGATGTGGCCATTCGTCCCCGATAGTCCCATTGCAACTCTTTTTTTCGCTCTCAGCTTGGGACTTTGGAAATTGGGTAAAAATTCAATTTGGGTTTCATCTATAGCCTTTATAGGGTGCATCAAACTTGGTCTATGGACGCCCTATGTTTTACTCATATTTTATTCTGATTTCTCATATCTCCACCCTCTAATGTACCATTTTCTTTTTTGGAGCCATCTTGCCATGGCTTTGCAAGCATTCTTAATTTTCAGATACACCACATTTTCATTCATACCCATACTGGTGGGTTTTTCCTGGCATGCTTTCAACGATATGGTTGATTATTTCATCCCTTTACTTGGTTCTCCCCACCACACTTGGCTTCCATCTGAGATGGTTGGAGGGGTCATAGATCACACTGGCTCTGCACATCTCCTGGCTGCGACAGGTGCCGTATTATTAACCTGTATCTCTGTTGCCTTTTTGCTCATTTCAATATACCTCCCTTCTCAAAAACTATAATAATACAATCCCCCCTAGAATCGCCCCCCCGATGGAAGCAATGGCACCTATTAAAGTCGCCATGAAATTCACACCCTCATTGCTCATCCACTCACCCTCTAGACTAGCTCCTAGAACACTGTCGCCAACCATCCCTGTTACTCCTGCAATTCCAATTACAATTGCACCGCCCAATCCAACTCCTAAAGTCCAACTAGTCAATAACCCTATGGAAAACGCTCCAACAAAACCCGCCAATGAACCCTGTACTGTTACCCCCCCATCCGTTCCAACCTCAACTTTACTAAATGTAGTTATTAGCCTAGTGTTCTCAAAAAGAATCCCAATTTCACTTGACAGTGTATCACTCATCGCAGCTGCAATGGCACCTGCAAACCCGAATATGAATATATTTCCACTGATTCCTAGCTGTGTGTTCATCGAAAAACCCACGACGCATATCGCCGCAATCACCGTATTCGCAAATACATTTTTCGCCTCTCTTGCACCCTCATTCTCTTCTGCAACACCCATCTGCAACTTTTCTTTATAATTCAACCGCGCAACTAAACTTCCCACTCCGAAAAAGACAAGCATTATACTAAACCAAGTAAACCCTCCAAAAACAATAACAATAAGTGAAAATATAATTCCAGTTAGCATACCCGTTATCGAAGCTGAACCCACTCTCCACGAAATATATCCCAACCCTCCTGCAATACCAATCCCAAACATCAATTGCTGTGGGATGATGTCTAGATACTCAAATGCTGGGAGTGATAAAATCCAAAGAACAAGGGCAATAGACAACATAGATGCAGTCCTATTCTTACCTATCCAATCCTCTCGGGCTAAAGCTACAAGCAATCCTCCTATGACTGCAAAAAAAACAACTCTTGAAGTTCCAATCTGAATCCCATTTACCATACTTAAAACTTGACCGAAGGCTCCCAAAAACCATGCCCCTATCACAAAACCCGCCACTTCCCGTATGGGGGATATATCCCGTACTAACATCACTTTTTCAATAATATAGACTCCACCCACTAGTATTGATGAGACTACAAATATATTCATGGGCATCCCTGCGAATGTCACCAGTAATGTTAGTAATATCAATCCCATCGAAAATTCAACTATTCTTCTTGACCCCTTTTCCTTCCCCACAAATCTAAAAACCCCCCCTCTTCTTGGAATGAAGTTTACTATGATTACAATTAATGATAGTGGAACTATTATCACTATTATTTCTTCTATTATGGACCCTACCAATACTAAAACCGCCAACAACGCAAACAGCCACTCCTTTTCAACTCGATCTTGCACGTCAAATTATACCCTCAGTGATTATTTAATCTTCTTGTCTGAACCGAGGTATTTTCCTTCCTTGGAACCTGATTTTTTGTGTGGGACTCTATGATCAGTATCTAAGTTTTAGGATACGCCATTTACAGGAAGCTACCCCTCTGCATGTAGTTTTAGTGATAACTGAAAGTGATTTACTTATTAACCAATCCTATTCGACACTCGAGCAATTTTTCAGATGGGCATTTGATTATGGAGCCGAAGCCGTTTCCGTATATGTTAGTGTACTTGACTCTGCCATAATCCCAACTCTCGACCGAGAACTCTACCGAATCCAGACACCGCATGAGATCACTATTTGTAAACCAAGTCATTTCTCACGCGCCGAAACACCCATTAGAATTGGCATAGGACTCGGAGGAAAATACGAGTTCCTCGAAGCTGTAAAATCCATCTGTACTGATGTCTCCAGTGGACTCCTGTCTACTAAAAAAATATCAAAAACCACTATAGAAGAACGTCTCGTCTTCCCCGCAGAACCCGATTTGGTAATTAAAACAGGAGGCGAGCGCCTATCTGATTTTATGATTTGGCAATCTGTCTACTCTGAGCTATATTTCACTGATATCAACTGGAGAGATTTTCGCAAGCGTGACTATCTCCGAGCACTCCGCGATTATGCATCTCGAAAGCGTAGATTTGGGAACTAGTAAATTACCCTTTGTTTCTCACTTTTCGTTATATTTTATAGAACCTCTATTTTCTTGATCAACCTCACTTACTATTTCTTCTAATACTTTTTCTGGAATATATGCCCGCAAACGATTTGCTACTTTTTTGACATCTTTAATCTCTGCCATTTTCATAACTTTAATAATTGCCATAGACCTTTCTGCCCGGGTCGTTTGCCAGGTACTTTCTCTATGCTCATATGTTCTAATACCTCTTAAAAAATCAATTTTTGAAAACCCCGGCCAATATGGGGTACAAAAAAACACGGCAGCTTCATTCCCATTCGCATGCCACGGAAGAAAATTCGACGTACGAACATCTCCTCCTGTTCTAATTATTAAATCTACATCTCTAATATTCTGCTTTGACAATCGAGATTCTATCATTTTACTATCGATTTCTTCTATAGATATTTTTTTTGAAGCCACTTCTTCTGCTATTTCTATTGCAGCATCTAACATTTCATCTCTCCCCCCATATGCCAGTGCAATATTAAGTTTAAATTTGGTATTTCCCCTAGTATCTCTCTCTATTTCTCGAGCCACCTTTCTAATGCGTTCTGGCACTCTTTCTAGTTGCCCTATAACCCTCACTCGAACATCTCTCGAATATTCTTCTTCCATTTCTGAAAACTGCTTTAACTTTAACTCTATCAAATCAAATAGTTCTTTTTGCTCCCGACCCGACCGATCAAAATTCTCAGTTGAAAATGTATACAATGTCAGTTCTTCCACTCCAATTTCTTTGCACCAGTGAAGTACCCTCTCAGTCGTTTTTGCACCTTCTATGTGCCCTTCTTCTCTCTCAATTCCAAATTTTTGGGCATATCTCCTATTTCCATCTTGTATGATTGCCACATGTTTTGGAGGTTTTTTTATCTCACTCTGCAAGAGATCCTCATAAAAATTCTCCAATTTTCTCCTCAAAAACGAAAGCATGACTGTATGCCTTTTAACAAAATTTTTAAGTAGTTAACACCTCCCATCGAAACCAACCGTTTTTATACGTTCTTATCTTGAAATTCTGTATGGTCAAAATGCAAAAGGAGATCCGTGATATCCAAAAAGGATCGTATTTGATTATGGATGACGCACCCTGCGAAATAATCGCCTACAGCACGGCCAAACCAGGAAAACATGGAAGTGCAAAAGCAAGAATTGAAGGTAAAGGTGTATTCGACAACAAAAAAAGAAGCATGTCTCAACCTGTAGATGCAAAAATATGGGTCCCAGTAATCGAACGTAGACAAGGACAAGTCATCAACTTAGAGGGAAATAACGTCGCCCAAGTAATGGATCTAAACTCCTATGAATCATTTTCACTAGAAATACCTGGTGAATTGAATATTTCCGGTGATAGCGAAATAGAATATTTGGAGTATGAAGATCAAAGAAAGGTCGTCGTAAAGTAATGTTATTTTCTGGGGCAAATGCCTCTCGAAACGAAGCTTCTTATATACTTTTCGGGGCCCCTTTTGATTTTTCTACCACCTTTATTCCTGGAACTCGATTTGGGCCAAATCAACTCCGAAAATTCTCTGCCCATTTTGAAGACTACGACCCAAGGACTAAGACACATTTTTCGGAATTGTTGGTCCATGACTTTGGAGATGTAATACCAGAATCTTCTCATCTTCCCACTTATCTTGATTATTTGGGGGGATTCATCACAGAGGCAGTCAACGACAACCTCACTCCTCTTCTTATCGGTGGAGAACACACAGTAAATCTGGCTGCAATCCGGGCACTACAACCTGACACTTACGTTTGTCTCGACGCACATCTCGACCTTCGAGATTCGTATCAAGATAACCCTTGGAGTCATGCCACTTCTACATTGAATGCACTTGAAGTTGTAGATCATGCGATCATTCTTGGAGCAAGATCCGGTTGTGAAGAAGAATGGGATCACGCCATTGAAAGTGATGTTACTATCATACCCCCTGAAGAAGTTTCCAGTTGGGAACCCAATTTAACTGGATCTGTCTATTTCAGTATCGATATTGATGCGGCAGATTCCAGTATTGTCCCCGGAACCGGAACCCCCGAACCCTTTGGGTTGACCACCCAGGAAATGCTCCATGTAGTCCGTTTAGTATCTCCTCACGCATCTGGATTCGATATCGTAGAGGTCAACGATAGAGACTCTGGCCAAACCGCAATACTTGGCGCAAAACTCCTCCGCGAATTTGTCCATTCGCATCAACATTCATTGTTGTAATTCTCCCCCTTTCAACATGCTAACTTATCCAAAAAGTCTTACCACTCGAAGGTAACTCTTGTTTATGGATGCCATTGTTCTCGCAGGTGGCTATGCAACGCGATTATGGCCAATAACTCAACACAGGCCAAAAATGCTATTACCTGTGGGCCCATCCACGGTCATCGATCGAATTTTCCAAGAACTTGAACAAGAGCCTAGAATCAATAATGTTTATGTAAGTACTAATGAATTGTTCGCAGCCGATTTCACTGACCATTTGGCAAATACCTCTTTTTCAAAACCTAAACTAACTGTGGAGGAAACCACTGCAGAAGAGGAGAAATTCGGAGTTATAGGTGCACTTGGTCAACTCTTAAACCGCGAACAAATCAAAGATGATTTACTGGTCATCGCGGGGGATAATCTAATAAGTTTCTCTATAAGCGATTTTCTAGACTTCTTTGAATCTAAACAAAATGTGTGTCTCGCTGCATACGATGTTGGTAATAAAGAACTCGCGAAATCCTATGGCGTGGTTAAAGTAGACCAAGAACAAGTGGTAGGATTCCAAGAAAAACCATCTGATCCTCAGAGTAGTCTAGTTTCCATTGCTTGTTACGCATTCCCTGCCAAAACTCTCTCTTTATTTCACTCTTATCTCTCAAATGGAAACAACCCCGACGAACCCGGGTGGTTCCTCCAATGGCTTTATCCAAATTACTCGGTTTATGCCTTTTCATTCGATGGAGCTTGGTTCGATATCGGCACTCCTGAAAGTTATATAGGAGCAGTAGCTTGGGCTTTGGACGATGGAACTCTTATAGATTCAGAAGCAATCCTTTCTGGCACTACACTGGGAAAAAATGTCCATGTCATGTCTGGTGCAAAAATAACCGATTCTCATATAGAGAACTCCGTCGTTTTTCCAAATGCAGTCGTCGATTCTTGCCACTTAAAAAATTCTATAATCGACGAAGCAACTCAAATACGAAATATCGATCTTTCTGGAGCGTTAATTGGAGCCCACACCCAAATAGGGTAATCTTGTGTAAGTTCTTCTATTTGCTTAACCTATTCCTATCACTCGAAACTCAACATAGCCAAGCATTTTTCACTCGTATCTCTCCCCAATTTTCCTCCCAAAAAACATCATATTCTACTTTTATCTCCCGATTCATATGGGGTCCATTGGTGACCAACGTTTCGTATTCTCCCCCTTCCCCTAGGATGTGAACTCCATATTTCGCATTGAGAACTTCCAATTCCCCAATTGCATTTATATCTATATATCTCCCCAACCAAGATTCATCAATACCATCTGCAGCAACACTAACCATCATAATTTCAAAACCAGCTTCAACCATTTTATTAACCATAGCCAATGGATCAGATTTCCATAAAGGAGCATACAATGTTATGTTCAAATTGTCGCACATTTTTTGAATTCTACTCCTCTGGTACTCACTCTCTACTGCTCCTGCTATGACCCCTTCTAGGTGAATCTCGTCTGCTATTTTTATCAACGAATTTTCAATACATTCTACTTCTCTATCCCCTTGTTCCCCCGAATCTGCATCTCCTAGAATTTTAAATTCGGGTTCAATTTCTATGAGCTCAATCCCAATACTCTCCGCCACAAAGGGTACTACCCTCGTTGCCGGAACATGATACATATACGAGCCAGCTGGAGGGTGAACCGTCAATAAGTATTTGACATCAAACCCATTTTCAAGCGCCTGGTATAGTGCCCAATTAGAGTCTTTTCCACCCGAGAATAGACTTACCCATTGATCCTCTTTCATTTCACTATTGAATTCATTTAGCTTTACTTTGCATCTTTCTTATTCTGGGCGCCATTTTTATACCAACAACACTCACCAATATCCCCAAGCCCACAAATATGGCCAAATGTTCCTCTGCTGTCCACACTAGCGGCCCTATTTCGATCAATCCTGCTATTTTTGTTTTTGCCAACCCAATCGCTCCTATGACACCTTGCTGCTGTAGGAAATAGGATGAAAAACCTCTGATTACTATTGCAGTTGATATTATCCCAAATATCAGGTTTATATGTGCAGTTTGCACTTGTTTATTCCTTATCACTCTGTCCAATGTTTTACCTAGACTCATTACCAATCCTCCCAAAGCTACCCATGGAATACTATTATGTATAAATCCCATCAAAGAAGTCACCGATCCGCCTACATCTTCTGATGTTGGCATGTTGACCAGTCCAATAAAAACCCCAACTAAAATTAGTCCCACTCCAACTACATATGTCACAACAGATACCCTGCCCGAGTAAAGCATTTCACGAATCTTCGTGGGTATGATTGCAATACTCTCATCAATATCAAGTGCCTTGTATAATACAAACACCCCTATAATTGCTGTAATAATTGCAAATGTGGTTCTTATATCTACTAAGTATGAAAGGATTGGTAGAATTGTAAGCACAACTCCCATGGGTACCAAAATGGTTGATCTCAACTCATCATCTGCCAAAAAACGTTTTGCTAAATAGTATTTCGATTCCAAATCGTGTATCTGACGAACAATAACCCTATCAACCGCGTCTATTCTAATTCGACTTTCCAATATTGGGATCAATCTTTCTTGTTCAATCGACCCTATTACCAAAATGGCTGAATCTGGTTTTACTTCTTCTAAGAGTAAATCCAACTGTCTCGCCAATGAATTATCTGTTTCTGATAATATAACCCCCGACCTCCCCGAAACAACTGCAACTTCTACCTTTTCCCCTGCTTGTTCTAGTTCTTTTGTTACTTTCAGTGCCTCTAGCAAACAGTTAACATGACTATTTTCTGGATCTTCCAACCCCACAATGGAAACCAGTTCTTCTATCTCCCCTTGCCCCACGACGTACCGGGAATCCTCTGAGCTATCTCTATTTCCACCTTCATTTACATCTAAACATACTACCAAGACACTCATTTTTCACCCTACTAAGGAACTTACTACTGCAAAAAGATGTGTTTTGTGGCTTCCTCCCTTCGTTACACTTATCCTCTACTATGGTTTTAGAGCAATCCGGCCTTCTGCAATTTCATTAAATCTTCCGTTCCAAGAGCTTGTCCTTTTTTGAACCTCTCATATATCTCCTCCCCTTCCTTCTTCGCCTCTTCCCGAGCCGCTTCTCTCACACTTTGACGTGAGGATTCATCTCTTTTATCCATTTTTCTTAGTTTCTTTTGGACTTTAATGAACCATTCATGGTGGAAATCTGCCAACTCTTGCGCGTGGATGAATTTTGCGTGAATTTCATCTGCCTCATTTCTGACTTGATCTGCCATTCTATAACATTCAATCATCTTATTATGTTCTAGCTGAGCATCATCTGCTAGTTGTATCATTTCTCTATGGAGGGCCGACGCTTCTCTTCGTGAATGTTCCGCCTGTCTTTTTTTCTCACCAAGTTCTCTATCCTGTTCAAGCTGTTTCTTCTTCTCGGAATATTTCTCTTTCAAATCCGCTATTTTTTCGATTAATTTCCTTTCAGTCCCTCCTGTTAATACTTCTGTTTGCTGTCTAAATTCCAGGGATTCAATCTCCTTTTCTAGTGCGGATATAGGTTTCTCTTTTTTTGCCCCCGATTCTTTCTTCTTGTTACCCACGCCCTTGAATAATTCACTTGCAGAACGATTCATTTCGTCCCTTTCCTCCTTTGTAGATTGAACCGAATTATTGAGTTCATCCCGTTTTTCTCGATGTGAATGTGCCTCATCTACTCTATTTCTTGTTTCATCATTGAGACGATCCCGAAGAGTCGCTCTACGCGAAGCTTCTTGATTCAATTCGTTCCTTCTATCTCTGAGTTCTCCCGCTATTTTGATCAGTTGGGACTTCGATTTCTCTTCTACATCCTCTTCTGTTACTTCAACATTTTTGCTTAAGTCAATCTCTTCAAGCTCAATCACTTCTTTCTCTTCTTCAGGTGCATTTCCTTCTTCAAGCTCAATCACTTCTTTCTCTTCTTC
>NZ_WTZR01000011.1:0-49726 GCF_009889665.1 Candidatus Hikarchaeum yamanae
GTAGGTACTCCGGGTGCTATAATCGAGGAAACCTGCTCTTTTGGAACTTCTTTCTTAGTATCTTCTTCCCCATGATCGTGGTCAGAATGGTCAGCATGATCGTGACTTTCTGCTCCTACATCTTCACTATAACTTCCTTCTTGCACTTCTCCAATACACCCTGCAAATACTGTTGTTATCAGCAGAACACAAACTAAAATAGAATATAGTTTTTCCATACAATTTCCTTGAATTCTTCTATCGATCTCCCCTTTAAAAAGCTGACCAAATATGGTATAAGATATATTGTTTTTAATAAATATAACTTACAATTTTAATAATTCCTCTGCCCCTTCGTTATGGAACGCCACGGATAGTAAAACCTACAATATATTGCTAAGACATGCTAAGAAAGACTATGTTTAGGATTGGTTCACATGTTTCAACAGCAGGTGGAGTTGAAAAAGCGGTCGACCGCCAAGTGGAAATAAAAGGAAACTGCGGTCAACTTTTTGTAGGTTCTCCTCGGGGATGGAAAGTGGGAGAAGTCAAAAAAGAGGGTGCAGACCTATTTAAAAAATACTGCTCAGAAAAAGACGTTGGACCGTGGATAGTCCACGGAACGTATCTAATCAATTTGGCAACACCAAAAGAAGAATTAGCAGAGAAATCCGTTGCAACTGTTCAAGGAGAATTAGATGCCTCGGCAGAGTTGGATATTCCCTATTATACCTTCCACCCCGGTGCACACACGGGAGAAGGGGTTGAGAAAGGATTGAAGAACATAGCCATGCGACTTTCTCAATTGGAGATCCCAAGCTCTGTCACACTACTTCTAGAGAACACTGCTGGAAAAGGCACTACTCTAGGGGAGACGTTCGCAGAACTCCAAACGATGGTGGAAGAATCGACATATGGATACGACGAGATAGGGGTATGCCTTGATACCTGTCACCTATTTTCTGCTGGATATGGATTTGGAACTGACGAAGAAATCTCTCAGATGATTGATGAAATTGAAGGGACAATCGGCATTGAAAATGTGCGTTATTTACATCTAAACGATTCGAAGCACCCATTCGGATCAAAAAAAGATGAACACGAACACATAGGAGATGGGGAAATCGGAGAGGGGCCCTTTAGAACTCTCATCAACCACAAACTCTTTAGAGACCTTCCCATGGTTCTAGAAACGCCAATAGATGCCGAAAAAGACCATTCTTGGGACATTCAAAAAATAAGAGAATTAAGGGACGATTCTTAAACCATGGTGATAGAACCCGCGTTGAAAAGGACCTCTATCTCTTACCCAACTACTCCTTCGGAGTTAATCGATCATGCGATTGAATATTCTAAAACAATCAAATTACCTATTGACATTTCCGTTATCCATTGGACTATATCTCGTCGTGCAACAAAACGGGCAGCTTGCTGTAAATTTTCTCCCGGATCTCCTGACATTCTCATCTCTCTTACGTGGAAAGCTTTCCAGGCCTATGGATGGGAGAAATTCAAGAGCATCATACGACATGAGTTGATTCACGTATGGGAATATCAAACCTATGGATCAACTTCTCACGGATCGTTATTCAAAGAAAAAGCACAACAATTAGATGCACCCCTTCATTGCGATGCCTTTTGTTCCCCTAGATTCTATCTCATCTGTAAAAACAAAGACTGCCAGTGGAAAACCATTCGTCATCGCGCATCGAAAACAGTAACTCACCCCTTCCATTTCTATCGCTGTCGCAAATGTGGGTCTCCTTACACAGTCGAACATGTGGGCACGTCCATTCGCTGGAACACACATTTAGAATATCGACGGGCACGGAAAAAAATAGGAATTCATTGGTAATCTCCTATATCATTTCACGTATATTCTTTCCAATGTCGTATTACCCACCAACCAACTCCTGAACACAATAACCCTCCTGTTACCAAATATAAATATGTCTGCAACGTGTACCCTGTCCCTTGTACTATTCTAACCAACCCTTCTCCAGACAATGATACTAGAACGAACCCAAAGATTGTAATCGCAATTACCACTTTCATTATGTCCATTGCATTCTTACGTTTCGTTTTTTCTATAGAATAAATAGTGACTATGAACACCACTGAACTAAATAATACATAAAATCCCAATCTCCCATCACTTCCTGTATTTTGACCATTGATCAATCCCACCAACCCCACTGCTGCCAATGTAAAAACCAAAGTAAAAAATATAACTTGAACTCCATTCTTCCCCAATTTACTCGATCCAACCTTGTTCACTAATTTTGTTATCTCTCTAATTCCTTTCACAACCCCTTTAATTTTTTTTGGAATATCTATTTTCACACCCACCGTTCTTGCCCTCCTTTTTTTTCTAAACCCTTTCATAATTTTTCCTCTCTTGTATTTCAGTAGAGGGAAGGCTATATACATGGCGCCCAAAAATCGTTTATTTAATGCCTCAGAATTCCAAAACTATCACAGTAACCAATGATGGTGTTACTTTGCCTATCCCGTCTATTGTCACTGGACGTGGCTTTATTACAGGCAAATCTGGATCTGGAAAATCCAACACGGCCAGTGTGGTAATTGAAGAACTTCTTAAGAACCGTTGCCCTCTCTTAATCATTGATACTGATGGTGAATATCGTGGCTTGAAAGAGAAATTCAAAGATCTCATTCACGTGGGGCAAAAAGAAGAGTCGGATGTCGAATTAACGTTAGAAAGGGTGGATCTAATCACGGACCTTGCGCTAATCCAAGGGGCACCTATCATTCTAGATGTCTCTACTTTCAAAACTGAACAATCAAAATCAATCATCAATGAGGTTGTCACGTTACTATTCCATAAGGAAAAAGAACATCGGAAACACTTTTTAATTGTAATTGAGGAAGTACATGAATTTATTCCGCAACAAGGTGGTGTAGATGAGCTGGCACAAAATATCATCCGAATAGCCAAACGCGGACGGAAACGCGGACTTGGAATTTGTGGAATATCTCAAAGGCCATCCGCCGTGGATAAAGATTTCATTACCCAATGTAGCTGGTCCGTTTGGCACCGCTTTACATGGGCGATAGACAAAAAAGCAGTAAACCAAACATTGGGAGTTGACTATGCAAATCAAATATCCTCTCTAAAAACAGGAGAGGCATTTTTAGTAACAGACTGGGATGAAACTACTAGAGTCACAATAAAACAGAAAGAAACGTTCGATGAGGGCGCAACGCCCCACACTTCAGATATAGTCCGCCCCACTTTTAAATCAGATCAGAGCGAATTAATTGAACAACTACGCTCTATAGAAGGTCCTCCCCCTAAACTGGATCCGAACGCATTGAGAACCGAACTCACCTCCAAAAATTCTCGTATCAAAGACCTAGAAAACCGTATTCTGGAATTGACATCAGAACTGGATGCAAACCCCCCTCTCCCTTCTACAAAACGAATTGAACCTTCTAAGCCGGTATCTCTGCCAAATCCCTCTCCGAATAAACTCTTAGAAGACTCAATAGAATCAATCAATGCGAATACGAAGAAACAAACTACAGCGGACGTTTCTCAAGATTTCAGTCCAATTTGGGAACTTGGACAATTGATTCTATACCTATGGCGCGTTTCTCTCCGTGGATTTTTGATAATTTTGGTAAAATTGATAGGTATTTTTAAAATAAAACTTTAATTACAAAAAGAATCTATATCTTCAATAGAGGCTTATTAATGTCAAAACACAAACATGAGCATTCCTCCGATCCAAATCAAACAAAAAAGAAACATCGGGGTCTTCTCGACGTACGTGCAGATGGTGGATCAACGACAACTATCCAAGCCGTTGACTGCCCTGCAGATAAAGTATACAGTAATAGAAGAATATTTATACAAGAAGTGGCAGAGCGCCATTTCGATAATCGCGAAGTATGGGCCGCATTACGGGACCCTGCCAAACGAATAATAAAGGGGTCTGATATCCCCCTCAAATCCAAAACTGAGAACTCTCTACTTGAGGGCTCAAAAGCATGGGGACGATCTTATGTCCGTCCTTGGAAAGGAAGGACCCAAAGCATGTCTCTCATGGAGCGCGTCCTTGCCCCCGAAGCAGACGACAAAAAGCATGCTCATCAAAATGAAGCGATGATGTATGTTTTAGAGGGAAAGGGATATGAAATTCACGACGGTGAGGAATATATTTGGGAAGCTGGAGATCTAATTGTAATCCATGGTGGATGTGTACATGAACACTATTCCGTTGATCCTGATAAACCATGCCGCCTTTTAGTATATAATTCACTTCCAATTTACAATTTCTTACATCTTGTATACCAAGGAACAGTTCGGCACACCCCTGGAGATCGCGCAAAAGATCCTAATTGGGTTCCCCCATTCGATTGGAACGTTGGCCGTGAAGAATATTCTAAGGAAGATCATGATCAATATGCACAGATGAGGCAGATGCTCTCTAAAGAAGAAGCAGCAGTTAAATCTGCAACCCAGAGGTCAGGTGTATAGCTATGGCAGAAAACGTTGACTTCGACGATCCTCATAACTATGAATTTGATCATATACCTAGGCATAGGAAAAGAACCAAAGAAATGGTTCCTGATGACTATATTCATATGGACGAACGCGATGAATGGGAGCGTGGAAATCTAACCACAACTCACTATCAAGAATTCCTTGAGGATTCAAAACAGAACCCACTTTCCCAACACGGACCCCGCGGCCCTCTCCATAAAATTATCAAACCAGAAGAGATGCCCTGGGAAGATTCTCCCCAAGGAAAAATAAAATGGCTTCTCAATGAAAAAATGGAGAGAGACCTTGGCTCTACAGGTGCCGTTAACACCGATCTCTATATGCAAATTATACCTCCTGGAGGGAAATCAGGCAAACATCGACATATGAGCGAAGAGTTGGTATTTGTTTTAGATGGGGAGGGATACGATCTCCATTGGGATCCGACCGCTGTTATGAGGGACAAAGTTGTCTGGGAGTGGCCAAAAGAACCCCAAAAATTTTTATGGGAAACCAACGACGTAATTTTCATCCCCACTAACACTGCACATCAACATATAAACGCTAGCGAGGACTACCCCGCCAGATTACTCTGTTGTAATGCGCGTATCTATAATCACCTAGGTCTTGGATTCAACGACTTAGAACAATTTGAAAACGCACCCGAATTCGAAGGATAGTCACCCTTCCATTTCTTCTATTTATAATCTATACTAAATGGGTCGAGCCAGATTCGAACTGGCGATCTCCGCAATGTGAATGCGACGTCATAACCAGACTAGACCACCGACCCCTGTATATGGACTTATTACTTTTTTATATCTATTAAGCGTTATTGGGTTTTTGCAGAATCTTTTATCAATAAGATGGATTTTTTTCCTCAACCCCTTCGCGTTGATTGATCAAACGCGCAAATACGAACATGGCATCCGATAGTCTATTTAGATATTCTATACACAATCCCACTTCGTTTCCTTCTTTAGAGAGTGCAACCACCCTTCTCTCTGCTCTTCTACATATCGCCCTTGAATTATGTAATTTCGCACCCTCCTCACTCCCTCCTGGGAGTATAAACGATTGAAGTGGCTCTAATTCCTCCTCGCAATCATCAATCCAACTTTCAACTAACTGAATATGTTCGAATGTTATCCTCACCTCCCCTCCCTCTTCTACTCTTGCAAGTTGTGCTTGAATTATATGTAGATGATTCTGAATTTCATTAAGATGTGCCTCTATGTCTCTATATTTTGCCATAGAAACCAGCCCTATACTCGAATTCAATTCATCAACGGTGCCATCTGATTCAATTCTGATGTCATCTTTATCTACCCTCTCTCCACTTGCCAAGTCAGTCTTTCCCAAATCTCCGCGCTTTGTATATATCTTCATGTGATTTTTACAGCTCCTTTTGTGCGAGGTGGTATCGTTTTACCTATTCTATCTTCCACAAACATATGCGTTTTCTAAGTTTGATTTCTATCTATTGTTTATATATCCCATCATACAGTTTATATATTTACTAAAATCGATAGACTCCACCTATCTACTGATTTTTAATTCTATGTCCAAAACTTATATGCCGTTCCAAGTCACCAATTCGACATGGGGTTCTTTCGAGATTGCTACTCTTTTGAAGGCTGGAACACATGGTCAAAAAAGCAATTGTATGTCTACGGGATCTTGTACGTAGTATTTTTCAAAATTTTTCTAGCTCTCATTTTAATATTCCTCTATGAACCAACCAATCTCAAAAACGCACTAGCATTTCTTTTTATCCTATGGGTGGTCTATCAGCCGATTTTTAATGTTTTGGCCTTTCGTATATTCTCATTATAGTGTAAAAACCACCCTCTACAACTGGGTCTCTTTTTGCGATTAATCTTTGCTCAAATGTATTCCACTATGAGCAACAAACCCGCAATTATACTTACAACCCCTGCAATGTTCCCCATGCCCTTTTCATGGATACCTTGAAGTTTTTTCCATAATTGAGCTACAATCCCCATTGTCACTATAATGGAAATACAAAATGAACTAAGAAAAAGGACCCCATCCATCGTTTCTGATGATGTTATGAGTAATAGAATTAAGAACCCACTACCTGCAACCCCATGGATCATTCCTACCAATACTGATGTTACGTTCCAATCAGACAATTTTTGCATAGGATTTAAGTGACCGAATTCACTTCCATGTTTGTGTTTGTGGGTATTTCTTACCTCTTTAAAAACTAAATATTTTAACCCTATATATATCAGTGTAATCCCAACTGCAATTTCTCCCACTTCATATAATGACCCTGGCAATTTAACATCTAAAAATAGCAATAAAGTTCCTATTACCCCCGTGGTGATCGAATGCCCAATCCCCCACGAACTCCCAATTTTCCAGGGGGCTGCATATTTTTTTTCACTTACCAATGTGGTCACTGCCAAAATATGGTCTATTTCGAAAGAATGTCCAATCCCTATCAAAATACCAATTGCGATTATGCTAATCATTGGCTGATCTGCAAAACTGTGCCCGATAAATTCAAACATAGACTCTCTTTGTCAATATAATTTAAAATCTAATTGGCTTTACAGTGGGATTCTATCATAAACTTGAATTAACCCCCCCGTTTTACTATTCGTATAATGGTTTATACCCGCCAATTTCATTGCGACAACTGTGGGTGTATTCAATCATTTTCTAGAGTTGCACGAACCACACTCGAATCCGGTCTAAAAACCAAGTGGGTTTGTTCTGCTTGTTCATACCGTTTGGTCCTTTTGGGTACAAAATAGTCAGACACGACTTAGTCTTCGCATTTTACCATACTTTTGTCTATTAATATGTACTTTATGTTGCTATATATATAATTTTTATCGGTATCTTTCGATCTTAAAGTTTATTCACGTTGACCTGATGCTTTACCATATGACGAATTTCGCCACCCGTATAGACTCCATTTCTATCAGTGGCATCCGAAAAGTGTTCGATTCTGCGGGTCCGAATGCAATAAATTTGGGACTGGGTCAACCCGATTTCCCCACACCCTCTCATATTAGAGACGCTGCAATTCGATCGATAAATAACGGTGATTCTGACAGTTATACTCCAAATAATGGAATTTTAGAGCTACGTCGTGCAATTTCACACAAACATTCTCGTGATAACTCGCTTAATATACCTCCTGAAAATATTATTGCCACCGCTGGAGGGAGTGAAGCATTACACATAGCAATTGCAGCTCACGTAAATCCTGGAGACAAAGTCTTAATTCCAGATCCTGGATTTGTTTCCTATCGTGCACTTACTCACATATCTGGTGGCATTCCCGTTCCCATCAGTTTACGTAAAGATTTGACCATGGATCCCTCTTCCATTGAAAACGCGATCTCTGAGGATGTAGCAGCCTTCATTGTCAACTCCCCTGGAAACCCCACCGGTGGTGTCCAATCAAAATCTGATATGAAGGAATTTGCTAGAATTGCAGATGATTATGATATCCTTTGCATTTCCGATGAGGTCTATGAACATTTTGTATTTGAAGGAGCGCATAGGTCCCCTATGGAATTTTCAAAGTCTGATAATGTCCTCATAGTCAACACTTGCTCTAAATCTTATTCCATGACAGGGTGGCGATTAGGGTGGGTTGCCGGGTCGAAAGAGCGAATAGATAAAATGCTCCGAATCCACCAATACGCCCAAGCTTGCGCTAGTGCCGTATCTCAACACGCCGCAGAGGCAGCCCTATCTGGACCTCAGGATTCCATCCTCGAAATGGTCGGCGCATTCAAACAAAGGCGTGACATCCTCGTAGATGGACTTCTTGATATGGGATTAGACGTTCCCGTTCCCGAGGGGGCATTTTATGCTTTTCCAACTGTCCCTTCTGGTTGGATCGATGATGTTCTTAGCCGCGATGTAATTGTAGTTCCCGGAAATGCCTTTGGAACTCTAGGCAATGGAAGTGCTAGGATTGCCTATACTGTTGACATAGACCAACTCGAAAAGGCTATAGACATCATGCGTCAGGTCACTCGGTCTCTCAATTAATTTACCCTTTGGTTGTATTCTTCTTCGGCCATTTGTACAATTTTATCCAACATCCCTTCCTTCGAATAAACAGACCGTTTCTTTCTCAATTATGGCACTTTCAATTTTACAATAACAAGGGTCTTCTACTAATCCCCTCCTGAACTAATTCATGACACTATCTAAAAGAGAAGCCCACCTACGAAGTCTCCGTGCAACAGGAACTTCTACTATTGTAGGGATAGTAGCCGCCTTGGTTACTCACTCACTCTCAAGCGGGCCCTCTGATATCTTAATTTCTGTACCCATCCTTATCGCCAGTTTGTTTTTGGGACTGGGAATTATGCAATTACTCGGAGTAAATGTTTCAGCATTTTCCAAGAAAGATCATTTTTACGTGTCTTTTATGACATTCACAATGTGGTTTGTTACTTGGACCCTTCTCTTGACCGCTAATGTATCCTTTTAACCATGGCAAAAAAATCGATTGCAGTTGTTAATCTTGACCATTGTCAACCCGATAGGTGCAATTATGAGTGTGCCAACTATTGCCCCCCAAATCGCACTGGTAAAGACTGCATAGTCACTCGTGGGGACTTTTACGATTCTGATGATCTCTTCGTTGGACGCCCTGAACAAATTAGAATCTCCGAAGAAATATGCTTAGGCGAAAAATGCGGAATTTGTATAAAAAGATGCCCATTCGACGCGATAGAAATTATAAATTTGCCTAGTGAGTTAGACGAATCTCCTATCCATAGATATGGAGAAAATACATTTGTCCTGTATGGTCTCCCTGCCCCAAAATCTGGAAGTGTTATTGGTCTCCTTGGCCCAAATGGAATTGGAAAAACGACTTCTCTAAAAGTTCTTTCTGGAAGCATAATACCCAACCTAGGCGACTATTCTTCCCCCGCTACTTTTGAATCGGCTATTTCTAACTATAAAGGAACCTCTCTTCAAAACTATCTAGAAAAGCTCCAAGACGAATCAATCAATGTGGCCCATAAACCACAATACGTTGAGTCTATTCCTCACGCATTCGAAGGCACTACCCGCAACCTACTAGAAAATGTAGACGAACGCGGCGAGCTTGATAATTTAACCGAAGAACTATCACTCAAACCTCTCTTAGACAATGACATTAAGACCCTTTCTGGAGGCGAACTCCAACGAGTTGCTATTGCCGCAACTTTGGCCCGAGATGCCGATTTCTATTTCCTAGATGAAATCACACCGTATCTCGACATCAGACAACGCATTGCAGCTGCAAATGTCATTCGAAACATGGCCATCTCTGAAAACCGATCTATACTAGTTGTTGAACACGATCTAGCCATTTTAGACCTAATCGCAGATTCTATCCATATAGCCTATGGAACCGCAGGTGGATTTGGGGTTGTTACTGATGTAAAATCCACTCGAATTGGAATTAACGAATATTTATCTGGCTTTTTGAAAAACGAAAATATGCGTGTCAGACCTCAAAGTATAACTTTCGACCAACGTGCCCCAAAAATTAACATAGAAACAGAACCCCTCCTATCTTACCCTCTCATCGAAATGACCTACGAAACGGGATTCTCTTTAACAGTAAAACCTGGTATTATCAATCAACATGAGGTTCTCGGTGTTGTTGGCCCCAATGGAATTGGAAAGTCCACTTTCGCAAACATACTTGCAGGAGAACAAAACACCGATTCGTTTTCCCTTGATTCTAGTGTGTCCATTTCGTACAAGCCTCAGTATTTGAATTCAGAAGAATCTATCCGAGTAGATACTTATCTGGCCAATATAGCATCTGATTTTGGTACTTCTTATTGGAATACTGAAATCGCCCTTCCCTTACAACTAGATAAAATCATGAGCCAAACTCTCCCAGATCTATCTGGTGGAGAGCGGCAGAGAGTTGCAATAGCAGCTTGTTTGTCTGCCCCTGCAGACCTTTATCTTTTAGACGAACCTTCTGCACATCTAGACGTTGAACAACGCTCTCAAGCTACTCGTGCAATCCGGAGGTTTGCAGAGCATACTGGTGCATCCGTTATGGTAATTGATCACGATATTTACATGCTAGATCTTCTGGTTAGTCGACTCTTAGTTTTCAGTGGCACCCCTTCTGAATTCGGCACCGCAAGTACTCCTACGGATATGCGGACTGGAATGAATGAATTCCTTTCCAATCTTGGAATCACTTTCCGAAGAGACGAACGAACCCAACGACCTCGGGTTAATAAACCAGGTAGTCAAAAAGACAAAGAACAAATAAAATCTGGAGAGTATTATTATCTGCCAGCCGAGTGATTCTTCCCATTCGTTCTATATTTCTTCTCTTCACTAATCTATCTCTTCTAATCCAATTCCCTTCTACAAGCCCCACAAAGATATTCCTCTTTCCGATCAACATCTAAAACCGTAGGAGAAAAAGACATGACACATCTATTATTACTGCAATGTTCTAGACCTAATGTATGGCCAACTTCGTGTATTACTTCCTTTCTCACTCTTCCAACGAATACCTCTTGTTCAGTCTTCCCAGAAAACTCTCTTTGCGTTTGTTTTTTCAATCTATAAGTTGATATTATACAAGCTTTCCCACCTAGATATGCTAGGCCAAAAACATAGTTCCTCCCTGTGTAGTACATATCATCGTTTGTTATGGCCACAATTTTTTCTCCCCTCCCCCTCTGCGCAGTGAACTCTAGAAGACCTTCAGCTCGATATTGCCCCCTAGAATTCTCATATAATCCCTGTGGCATTTGCTTTGCCTCCTGAAATGACACATCAACTCCATAAACATTCCTCAACGCCGAAGATACCTCTCGCTTAATGGCTGCCTCTATACTTCCGAGTGGTATTATTTCGACGAGCATACGAAGAACATATGAGTACCGAGGCATAAACTTCCCGACGTGCACTCTGATTCAACAACCTCTCTCCTCTCTATTCTCCGTCCGTTCAAAAGATTGGTCGAAGTCGGAATCGGTTCTAGATTTGACGTGGCCCATTCCCTTTCTGAAAATAGAATTATAGTGGCCACTGATATCCATCAGTGCAACCCCCCTGACGGGGTCCAATTTGTTCTCGATGATATATGCGACCCCCTCTTAGACTTATATTCTAAAGCAGACATAATCTATGCATTGAACCTACCCCCTGAGTTACATCAACCAACTCTTAATGTTGCCTTACAGGTCAAATCTAAATTTCTATTCACAACATTGGGGAATGATTTTCCAGAAATACCCGTCCGAATTGAAACAACCCCCGGGGAAACTATCTATTGGGCATTGGAATAAAAATCACAAACTCTTACATCTATAAGAAACCTCTATGCATTCATGCAAGTAGATTCGATCATTCTCGACATAGATGGAGTTATGGTGGATGTATCGGAATCTTATAGGCGCGCCATTGCAGACACGATCGAAAGTCTCAGCGGGGAAGAATTCCCACTCGAACGAATTCAACTACTGAAAAACGCCGGTGGTTTCAACGACGATTGGGAACTAACCGATGCTGGGATACTGTGCACACTGGCAAAACGCCATGGCCACCCCGACACTTTCGCCTCTTTAGTTCAAAAAATAGGAGACAATGGAGGGGGTCTACCTGCTACTAAAAAAACTATTTCTAAAGTGATAGGATCTGCTGCTGAAGACGAATGGGACCCCGGCGCTGTACGGGCCATGTTCCAATCCTTCTATCTAGGCAGGAAAAAATTTCTTGAATGTTTCCAACACGAACCCATCATTGATGTTCCTGGTTACTATCTATCTGAAGAAAATATAATCTCTGCACAAACGATTGATCAATTACTAACTCAATTCAATGTCGGAGTTCTCACTGGTAGGCCCCTCTCTGAGGCACACATGGCTCTCGATAGCATGGAACTCGACATATCTGATGATTACGTTATGGCAATGGAAAACTCCCCCTCTAAAAAGCCCCATCCTGCGGGACTCATTTCCCTGGCAGAAAAATTTAATTCCTCTTCACTGGTTTATGTGGGGGACACCCTTGATGATATCAAAACTGTGGTGAATGCCACTAAAGCCGACCCATCCCGAAACTACCGTGGTGTCGGAGTTCTCACTGGCGGACTCTCAGGAATCTCTGGAAAAAAAATGTTTGAAGAAAACGGAGCAGATGCCGTCATCTCTACTGTCAATGATTTACCCGAACTTCTATTGAATTTTTAAATCACTTTCACTTATGAAAAAATTAAAATCGGTGGGTCCATATCCCTTGATTTTTTAGTTACCATGTGATAATTACATTAATAGGTGGGACTGGAGATATCGGAGAAGGTTTAGCTCTCCGGTGGGCCCATGATACCACTCACGAAATTCGAATTGGTTCTCGAGATCCTCAAAAAGGAATTGATAGTGCAAAAAAATACGAGCTAGAACTTTCTAATCGCGGAAAGAAACGAACTGTCCTTGGAGGTGGTAACGATGAAATGACCGTCGGGGCAGATATCATCGTCCTTTCTGTGCCTCCTTATTATATCGTAGACACAATTAAATCTATAACTGAAGCCATATCCCCTGGGTCTATCCTGATCAGCCCTGCGGTTGGCTTAAAACGCGATGATGATGGGAATTTCTACTCTTCTCCTCCCCCCTCTAGTCGAAGCGTCACTGAATATGCGGCAAACGCTTCTCCCGATGGTGTCCCTCTCATAGGGGCATTCCACACTCTCCCTGCCCACCGATTATCCGATCTAGACGCTCCTCTAGATTTTGATACCCTCGTTGTTGGAGATGATGCCGATGCTAAACAGGTTGTCATTCAAATTTCCAATGAAATCAATGGCTTACGAGCTGTCGATGCCGGTGCACTTGCCAACTCCGCAGAAATAGAAGGAATCACTCCTGTACTGATTAATATTTCCAAATCCAACAAAGACATGGACGAATTGGGTATTGAAATCAAGTAAAGCTTTTATTTTCAACTACTATTTTGTTGGAAGACACTTTCTAGATCTTCCTTTTGTGTAACTCCTACAAATCTCGAAATTACTCCCTCATCATCTTCAATCACAATTGTTGGTATTGATCTAACTTGGTACTTATTAGCAATATCTTGGTGAGTATCCACATCTATTTTTTCAAAAACAACTTTCCCTTCCCATTCTCCTTCTAATTCTTCTAGAATAGGATCTTGCATTTTACATGGGCCACACCAATCTGCATAGAAATCTTTTACAGTTATAGTCATTTATCTCACCCTGGCTAATGCTCTCCCACGGAATAAGGATTTCTTAGCCAGATTAAACCAAGATCTGCCTATGCCGAAAGATTTAGGCTAGTTGAATCCAATTCATGAGCATGAAAAAACAAAAAAGTTCAGGTGGACTTCAATCGAGCGCGGGATTAGTCCGCTATTTCGACGCAGAATCCAAAAATGCAATTCATATGGATCCAAAAACAGCACTGGCAATTTGTATTGTGTTCGGCCTGGGGATATTAGTGCTTAATTGGACTATATAATTCTTCAATAAGTTACAGCTGTTAATTAATTCCAATGTCCTCTTCCCAAAATCTAGTTGCAGGTGTAATAGGTGTCCAGGGAGATGTTAGTGAGCATATCGGTGCAATCTCTAGACTCGGCGCCCACCGAAATATCTCCATAGACACACTTGTAATTCGGCAACCTGGACTTATCCCAAAATGCGATTTTTTAGCTATACCTGGGGGTGAATCAACAACCATATCTAGACTCATTGATGATATAGATCTCTCTTCTGAAATCATTTCTTACGCCGCATCTGGAAAACCCCTTCTCGTCACTTGTGCTGGACTAATAGTCGCATCGTCCAATGCCAATGATCCTCGTGTTAAAACGTTGAATCTATTGGATGTGAGTATAAACCGAAATGCATTCGGTAGGCAAATTGATAGTTTGGAAACCGATTTACCCGTCATTGGCTTAACTGACCCATTCCCTGCTGTTTTTATCCGTGCCCCTGCGGTAGAAACTGTCTCAAATAATGTTGAAATCTTGGCCGAATATGAAGGGAAGCCAGTCGCAATTCGCCAAAATAATATTATTGGAACCTCTTTCCACCCGGAGTTAACCTCCGACTTGCGCATTCACGATCTCGCATTTTTCGGAACTACTTCTCCCCATTCAAAAACCCAAATAAAATAAATGATCGACAATATAGATTCCAAAATGCCTTATATTTTGGAGGAATAACTTTACCAACTCTTATGAAACAATCCGTTCTAGATCAACTTTTCACTGTGATCGAACAGCGTAAAGAAGAGCTCCCCGAAGGTTCTTATACCTCTTCTCTTTTTCTTCATGAAAAAGGTGAAAACGCAGTCCTTGAGAAAATAGGGGAAGAATCCACTGAGTTAATCCTGGCAGCAAAAAATAACAATTCCCAAGAACTAATCCGCGAAGCGGCAGATTTAGTGTACCACTTATTAGTTCTGTTATCCATGAAAGGTGCACACATAGACGACCTCTTATCAGAGCTTGAAAACAGACGGAATTGATATGCACTCCACAGTGAAATCAGTAGAGTTATAGCCGTACTTTTTTTAACTTATTCTGGTATATGTACTCTGTGAAATATAGTATCTCCATCTGCGAGATTTACTCTGAGGTATCTTTATATGCGAATTGAAACCGATCCAAAACTTGGATATGAAGACGTTTTAATTCGGCCCAAGAGATCTACTTTAGGATCGAGAAAAAAAGTCGACCTCACACGCAAATTTAGCTTCCGAAATTATCTATCCAACACAGATATACACTACGATGGAATTCCCATCATGGCTGCAAATATGGATGGCGTAGGTACTATTCCTATGGCCCAAAGTTTGTCCTCTCAACAGCTCTTCACATGTTTAATAAAAAGCTATGATTCCGCCGAACTCACTGACGTTTTCACTACAAACTCTAATCTGAAAGAATCCACCGCTATGAGCATCGGAATCACGTCTCCCGAACTTGAAAAGTTCGCTTCTGTTAAAAAAGAAGTAGGCACCGATCTCAAATATATCTGTGTAGATGTTGCAAATGGTTATTCCGAACGTTTTGTCGATTTCATCTCCACCCTCCGAGACGATTACGCCGATGTAGTTATCATCGCGGGAAATGTAGTAACTGCAGACCAAACACAGGAACTCCTTCTCAATGGCGCAGATATTATTAAAGTTGGTATTGGACCTGGAAGTGTATGCACTACTCGAATCAAAACAGGTGTTGGCTATCCCCAACTCTCTGCCGTTATCGAGTGCGCCGATGCGGCCCATGGACTAAATGGACATATCATAGCAGACGGCGGATGTGTTTTCCCCGGTGACGTGGTAAAAGCCTTTGCTGGAGGAGCAGATTTCGTTATGATCGGGGGCATGCTAGCTGGCCACAATGAAGGAGGCGGGGACATAGTCACTAAATATCACAACGATGGTGAATATACTTTGGATAAAGATACTAATTCTTACGCCCCCGTAATCAAACCAAAAACATTCGTTGAATTCTATGGGATGAGTTCTAAAACGGCAAACGAGAAACATTTCGGAGGGCTCAAAGATTATCGATCTTCTGAAGGCAGAACTGCATTAGTACCCTACAGAGGCGAAGTAGAAACAACAGTTCAAGATATTTTGGGTGGCATTAGAAGTGCCTGTACTTATGTAGGTGCAAGAAAACTTAAACAGCTTTCAAAATGTACCACATTTGTCACCACCGCACGCCAGTACAATACTCGTTACGAAGAAAGTACAATCGGCGATTGATCCCAATTTATACCTTATCGTGGCATTTTTGCGCATTTCGAACTAACCTTCTTTTTATCATCTGAAATAATACAGGTCCTATGGAGTTCGAGTCCCTACCTACCACTCCTACTTCCGAAGAACTTTTAGATAAAGCCTTTTCAAAAGCGGCGAGAGTTGGAAAGGCACAATATGGAGTCCAAGCTCAACGGTCCATGCTCCGGACGTCTTCTAATATCCTTTCTGATAATCTTGAGCATATAGTCCAATCGTGGCCCGATTTCGATTCAATTAGCCCTTTTTACTATGACTTAGCCGACATCCTTGTCGAGGTAGACACTTTGAGAAAAAGTCTTGGGAAAATTCAATGGGCATCCATTAAAACAAAAGACATAGGCCGTGAGCATCAAAGTTCTCTTATAGGGACCAACCTAGAACAAGCAAGGGCAATCCGAAGACAGGCGTTTGCCCGAATGGCTTCTGTCGTACGAGGCGTTTCAAGTGAGTTAATAACCTTATCTGAAGCTAGGGATTCACTCAGGCACCTTCCCACAATTGATCCTGACATCCCAACTGTTGTGGTTGCAGGATATCCTAATGTTGGTAAATCTTCTTTCGTAAATGTCACTACAAACGCAAGGAATGAGATTGCTTCCTACCCTTTCACAACACGTGGAGTTCTAGTAGGTCACATAGAACAAAACCGCATTCGATACCAACTCATAGATACTCCTGGATTGTTGGATCGATCCATGTCCGACCGAAACGATATAGAAAAACAAGCCATAAGCGCACTCAGATATGTTGCAGATTGTATTTTATTTTTCATAGATGCCAGTGAAACATGTGGCTATTCACTAGAAAACCAGTTGAGCTTACGCGACGAAATTAAGTCCCAATTTGAAATAACCCTCCTCACTGTGTGTAGCAAATCCGATCTATCTACAAATGTAGAATCTGATTATTATCTTTGTATCTCTTCTGATCCCTCTGATACTCTTGATCTCCAAACTCTAACTGAACCACAAATCCTATCCCCCTCTGACTTGATTAAACAAGCCATATCTTCTATCCCTATATCGGATCTTTGGTCAACTTCTCACCCCCCCTAGAACTCTGCTAAAAAACAAGAAACTCTTAACAATCGGGGAAAATTAATGGACATGTTCCAAGGACGTCCTAACAGGGACTCCGAAATCATACTTGTTGGGCGATCTAACGTAGGTAAATCCACTTTAATGAGAAAGATAACTGGGCGTGCATTCCGAACTGGAAAAAAACCCGGAGTAACAAGAAAGCCCAATTTTTATGATTTTTCCGCACACAATTTCTTGATCACAGACCTACCCGGATTTGGGTTCATGTCTGGCGTCGAAAATGCGTATAGGGAAACAATAAAAACCGACGTAGTTCAGTACATAGAGTCTAATTCAAATTCAATACTCGCGGCCATACTCGTTATCGATGGAAACAGCGCAATAGAAATCATAGATCGTCACGTATCTCGTGGAGATGTACCCCACGACATCGATTTTTACAATTTCTTAATTGACCTCGAAATACCGACTATTTTGGCTATAAACAAAATAGATAAAATCAGTAATCTAGATGCCACATTAGACGATATCTCCAATAGTTTCGGTCTCCCGTCCCCCTGGAAACAATGGTCAGATGTAATCGCACCCATCTGTGCAAAAAAAGATGACCTCTCCCCGTTGCTGTCTATTCTACGCACTATATTGCATGACGCAAAACACGACGACTTTCTACAATATTTCAAATAAATCTTCTCAAAATCAAAAGGTGGCTCGGTAAATTAGTTTCGCCACACTGAGCTTAGTGGGGGTAACCTTCGTCATCACCACCACCTATTATTATTACCCCTTTGAAATTCACTTTTTCCTTTTGATGTTGTATTATTTGAGCTTATGCTTCTGCAGCACCATACACGCCCATGGAACTTTTCACCGTTGAAGGAATACCTGAGATAAGACCTGGTGATAACATTCCTTCTCATGTTGAAAAAAATATTGACTTAATCGATGGAGATATTATTCTTATAGCTAGTACTATTATTTCAAAATCAGAGGGGAGGGCTACAAATTTATCGAATTTTACCCCTTCTAAAAGAGCAGAATCCATAGCAAAATCTCTCGAATCCCTCACTGGGAAATCAAAAGACCCTCGATTCGCACAGGCCATTCTCGATGAAAGTTCAGAGGTTCTCATCGAGTCACCATTTATCCTGTGTAGAACTCATTTTGGACATATTTGTGTCAATGCTGGCATAGATCGATCTAACACAGGATCTCACGATATTCTTCTCCTTCCTATTGATCCTTCTCATAGTGCTATGGGCTTGAAAAAACAATTCTCCACCGACGTATCTGTAATCATCACTGACACTTGTGGCAGACCTTTCCGGTATGGTCAAGTGGGTGTTGCTATTGGTTGGGCAGGAATATCTGCCCATCGCGATTGGAGAGGAAAACACGACCTAATAGGACATGAATTAGAAGTCACGGTACAGTGCATCTTGGATGAGCTAGCTTCTGCGGCAAATCTATTGATGGGAGAAGGAGATGGTGGAACTCCCGTTGTTATTGTTCGAAATTGGGATTTTGGACCATTCCCAGAAAACCAAGATTTATTCCGAAAACCCGAAGATGATGTAGTCCGAAAAGCCCTACGTAGGTGGGCATCTTGAAAGCAATTGAATTAACCCCCGAATTACCGCCCCATGAGATTGCTAATCTCTCTGAATTGGCGGAGTCTTCTGGGTTTGATACCATTTTTACAAGTTGCCATTATAATAATAGAGACCCTTTTTTGACTCTAGCCCAAATCGCAAACTCAACAAACTCGATAAAAATTGGTCCTGGAGTGGTAAATCCCTACACGACCCATCCTCTAACTTTAGCTTCTCAAATGGCAACTCTCTGGGAACTTAGCAATGGGCGAGCAATTCTCGGAATTGGGGCTGGAGACCGATCTACACTCTCCCATTTTGGACTCAAACACACTGACATCCTCCTTCAACTGTCTAAAACAGTCGAGATTCTTCGGTCCCTTTGGACCGGAAACCAAGTCACTTATGAGAACCCCGAAACGAATCTAATCATCCATAACGCACGTCTAAATTTTACGGTTGGTAATATCCCCATTTATGTAGGAACTCAGGGGAAAAATATTCTAAAATTGAGCACCGAAATAGCTGAAGGAACGCTTTTTAACGCTACTAACTATCACGACATATCTGCCGCAATTGAATATGCTGATACTTGCCTGTCCTCTACTAAACGTTCCTCTGATGAATTTGATTTTTCTGCACATGTATGTGTTAGCGTTGATTCTAATTCTTCTAAGGCAAAATCCGCTTCTCGCCCCTCTGTGGCTTTCATAGTTGCTGGTGCATCAACAACACTTCTACAATCTCATAATATTGACTCTTCAATTGCAAATTCCATTCGCAATTTAATCCAAGAAGGAGATTTCCAGCAAGCATTTAAAAAAGTAACTGATGATATGCTTAATACTTTCAGCATATCTGGGACCTCCGAAGTGGTATCCACACGACTTGCAGAAATATACGATCGTACTGGAAGTATTGTGGTGGGCTATCCCCTTGGACCTGACCCCGCAACTGCAATTTCCACGATAGGCTCCTTCTTAGATTAATTCCTTTATGTTATATCTTCTTAAACTCAATACCAGTTAATGCCGGTTAATCATTCCTTAGATGATTTTCAGAAAGCCCACTCTCCCCCTTCTATAACCACCTCTGATCCTCCCTCCCCTCCTGAAACCTCCTCTGAGATTCCAGAGACCCACTCTCCAAGTTTATTCACCATTGTTTATTCAACCTCTCGACCCAATACAGTCTGCAATTCTTGTGGTACTGCAGCTCCTGTTTATTGGATCGAAGAAGAGAATTTTTTATGTGAAGATTGCAAAATCTGGTGAGGGCCTCTCCACACACTCTCTATGAAAAATTCTCATATTGTCACATATTCGAAGAGCTGCCCAACTGCGTAACACCCATATACGAGCAAAACACAAAATTCACTATAGGAAGTTTACATGAGTAGTCAAGCAATCTTATCTGATCAAGACCTTCTCAAAAATCGTGAAATTGGGAAGAGCGTTAACAGTAAATTGGGCAAAAAATTAGTCACCGGACAAGGACAATTCATCGACGATCTTCATCTCCCCGGGATGCTTTATGCAAGATTCGTAAGAAGTCCCCACGCCCATGCCCGTATAATTTCAATTGATACAAGTGATGCAAAAGCATACCCTGGAGTCGAACTAGTTTGGACTGCCGAGGATATCGATCCATATGTAAAACCATTTGGCCACCCTAGTCTCACCCGGGCAGATGAGGAAGCTCTAGCATCTGACAAAGTACGTTATGTTGGCGATGAAGTTGCCATTGTATTGGCAAAAACCAAAAATATAGCCATCGAAGCAGTCGACTTAGTCCGTGTTGAGTATGAAAAACTACCCGCAGTCGTTGGAATCGAAGATGCACTAGCTGAAGGCGCCCCTGTCATCCATCCCACTTTAAGCGACGATCCCAATTGTGAAGTTAAAGGAAATCTCCTAAACACTTGCCATGTTCATGTAGGAAATTATGAGGATCCTCTATCAGACGCTGATATAATCGTAGAAGGTTCTTTTAAAACACACAAAACCAATCCCTCTCCTTTAGAACCTCATGGATGCGTTGCTCACTATGACCGAGCCGCTCCTAAACTAACACTATGGTCTTCAAACCAAGTACCACATTTATTGAGAAAGTATGTCGCAGATACCATCCTCAATCTAGAAGTGGAACAAGTAGTCTGCAAAATGCCAGATATTGGAGGTGGGTTCGGTGTCAAACTAGAGCTGTTTTCCCACGAAATATGTGCATCAGTACTTGCCATGGTAACTGGAAAACCAGTTAATATGGTTCTAGACCGGATAGAAGAATTAAAAGCCGGACGGGGAAGGCACCCCGAAACGTTCACAGCAAAGTTAGGCTTGAAAAATGATGGCACCATTGTCGGAATGGATATCGATATGTTCCAAAATACAGGTGCTTATGGGAGTTTTGGAAAGACGATCGCATTTTCAGCGATGGCTACTTGCTCTGGTCCCTATCCCATTCCAAATCAACGCATCACTGGATCTGTCGTATATACAAATGTAATGCCAGGATCTGCAGTAAGAGGATATGGAGATCCCCAATTCACCTATGTGCGAGAACAACTAGTTGATATGGCGGCAGAAGAACTGGGAATGGACCCAATCGATCTCCGACTAAAAAATGTCCCTCGAATAGAAGACATGCCCCTTCGAACACCATCTGGGCTTAAATGGGTAAACTCTGATATGCCTGAATGCCTCCATATAGTTCGGGATCGACTTAACTGGGACAAAGAACGCAGTAGTCCCAAGACCAATGATGGAAAACTCCGCGGCATTGGTATGGCAACAATCATGAAACGAGCAGGGAATAAAAGTGCCAAAGGAGCTGATTATTCCTCTGCAATAGTTCAGATGAATCATTACGGACAAGTCACGGTTTTCTCGGGTATTTGCAGTATAGGACAGGGAACTGAAACTGCACTTTGTCAAATTGTAGCCGACGTCCTTGGGATCTCCACCGATGACGTGACTCCTGTTATTGGTGACTCCGATATAACCCCTGATGATATGGGCGTTTGGGCAGATCGTGGAACTATTATGGGCGGAACCTCTGCCGCAATGGCCGCAGAAAATCTAAAGCAGACTATCGTTTCACTTTCAGCTTGGCTCTTAAAAATAAATGAGGATGATGTAGAAATTGAAAATGGTCTCATCCACGAAAAAGGGAACTCTGATAACGGAATCACTATGAAAGAACTAGCTCACAAAGCCACATTTGGTGATCCCGAGGACCGTCCAGAAATTTTCAGAAAAGGTGTATCGTTGGTGGGGGCCGCCAAGTTCGAAACACTTGAAGCAGAATTCTTAGATCCTGAAACTGGGACTGGAAATATTTCCCATGGATATACTTTTGGAGCCTTTGGGGTCATAGTGGAAATAGATCCTGGAACCGGAGTTGTCCAGGTAGTCGACGCAGCAATATGTGAAGATGTGGGAAAACTGATCAATCCAAAACTCCTAGAAGGACAAACCCAAGGTGGGATTATACATGGCTTAGGCGAAATACTACTCGAGGAGATGGTTTACGATTCAAATGGAAACCTAGAAAACGGATCTCTAGTCGATTACCATCTACCCACTGCCGCAGACGTACCTATGATTACTAAAATAGATGAACTTGAAAATCCAGATCCTTCTACTTCCCATGGCCAAAAAGGAGCCGGTGAATGTTCTACTGTCCCTGTCCCTGCGGCTATTGCGAATGCAGTTTATGATGCCACTGGAATTCGATTTTTCGAGGGCCCTTTAACCCCTCGGCATGTTCTCCCCCGCTTGGTCGAAGCTGGATTAACAGAGCTATAGATTTTCTCCCTGATATCCTCCTGCATACAAACCTGTATTCTCTGCACGAGCAAAAACTATCTGTGCGACTCTAGACCTTCTTTCTATGTCTATTCCCTTGTAAACCTGCAAAAAACTCTCTCCCTTTCCTTTGTAACCAGAATCCCACACTGCAGTATTGATCATACACGAATTCCGAAGTAATGAAGAACGGGGGTAGATAAATCCCACATGGCCTTCTGGAATATTCACCGTTTCAAAATATCTAACTATGTAACCCCCTGGTTGCAAGGTATACTGACCATCTTGAGGTTCTATCTCTTCCCGATCTCCAATTTTTTTCCCTCCCTTTTCTATACTGCCCCCTGCCGTCTGAACAAAAACACAACAAAGGGTTAGATCAACACCATTCGGTTGAATTTGAACATCTTCAATTGGCTCTACATGCTCCGCAACAAATTGACCTGATTCAAACATGTGATTCCGGTTCGACGCAATGGAAATAACCCTGCCGAACTCAATTTTATCTGTACCACGTCTTTTTTATCACACGCAAACAAATATGCTGTGAGACTATGGTGGAAAATTTCATAGAGTCTTCCAATGTTGATCTGATACCTCTTGCAGATGTTACTGATAACCGGATATCGATTCGCCACGCAAGACAAGAAGATCTACTCGATATACTCCAAATAGAACGATTATCGTGCCCTTCTCCCTGGACTTTTGATATTTTCAATTATTTTCTTGCAACCCCTGGATTTTTAGTAGCAACTGTACCCACTGAAAATTCTCTCATCGACGACATTTTGCCCCTTTCTAATACCTATCCTTCGCCAATAGGTTTCATCATAGCAGACGTAATATTAGAAGATGATTCTCCCCTTGGGCACATAAAAGATTTAGCTGTATCCCCTCCCTGGCGTGGGAATGGGATTGCAACCCAGTTGATATCTCGAATTTTGGACGATTTTAAATCACAAGAAATCAAAAAAGTAAAACTTGAAGTGAGAAAAGGAAACAAAACTGCCATCTCCCTTTATAATCGATTTGGATTTTCATTCCACCATTCCCTATCTGGTTATTATGCCGACGGAGAAGACGCACTAGTTTTGGTGTTAGATCTACTCGTCACTTAAGTTCATTCAGTACTCTACATCCTACTGATTCTATATTTTTAAGAGAATTTATTTATACCTCAAATTCTTATCTAAATATATTCTCATGGTTAAATCAGAATCTGCCCCCAAAAGTCCTTTAGAAGATGTCTTCGTTGTAGACAATGACGTCCACATCGAGGAGACTCCCGGTCTCATGGCGAAATACTTTGAATCTCCTTACGATGACGCAGTTCGTAGCTATGAAAAATCCTATCGATACAGGGATACCTCTGGTTTTATGCCTGGAATGAAGCTAGGCGATATTTTCAGAAACTCTCCTGCATCTAAGCACGCCAAACGGCCCGACCTAACCAATGGGGAAAACACGGAACGAGAACTAAAGAAATATCATGTTGACGTTGGAGTTCTTTTTGGGGAAAATGCTCTTAAAATTCCCATATTACAATCTGTCGAGTACGCCAACGCTTTTGCCAGCGCGTACAATGATTATCTGATTGACCGATTTCTCGACCAAAGTGATGCCTTAATAGGTGCCATTGCAGTAGCCCCCCACGATCCCCATGCCGCAGCAGAAGAAATTGATAGAGTGGCAAACGAGAAACAAATGAAGGCCATTTTCCTACCAATTGGAGGTTTAGATCGAACGTATGGACATTCCACATATCGTCCTATTTGGGAAGCTGCATCCGAACATTCTCTACCAATTGCATTCCACAGCGTAGGTGTAGATTTCCCCGAATTCCCATTCAATATGCATAAATTACCTTATTTAACAAGACATACTCTTGCACACGAGCTATCCCTTGTAGTAAATTGCATGCACATCGTAAATGAGGGAATTCCTGTACTCTATCCCGAACTCAAATTCGTTTTCCTCGAAGCTGGATTATCTTGGATGCCCATGACGGCGTATCGTCTCGACCGAGAATACATGCAACATAGGGAACAAGCACCCCTTCTCGAGAAAAGACCCTCTGAATACATCGATGAATTTTATATTGGGACTCACCCAATTGAAGTACCTGAAAACCCTGCAGAATTAGCCGTTCTCCTCGACCAAGTCAATGGGGAAGAGACTGCTGTATTTGCAACAGATATTCCACATCACGACTGGGACGATGCAGGTGCAATTCAATCTATGCCCATTTCCAAAGAAGCCAAAGAAAAAATATGGGGTCTAAATGCCAAAAAACTCTATAATATCTAATAACTATGGTAAAAAAACATCTAGTGGCTAAGACCAAAGACATCTCTCCTGGTGGTCATAAAATAGTTAGGATAGGTAGGGTTGAGATCGGACTATTCAATATTGATGGAGATTTCCATGCAATACCCAATGTTTGCCCCCATCAATATGGGCCTTTATGTAGTAATGGTACAATTAACGAAGGAACTCTTTATGGAAAACGCGAAAATAATTTTCAACTAGCATGGGATTATCAAGGAGAAGTAGTCAGCTGTCCATGGCACCAACTCCAATATCATATCCCCTCTGGAAAGTGTTTATCATTTCCTGATATGAGCTTAAAACCATACAAACTTCTCATAGAAAATGATTTAATCTATATTGAGTCTTAATCAGTTTCTTCGTATTCTGGTGCATTTTCGAATTGTTCTAAATCTTCCATCCCATAACCAAGTGTATTATAAAGTCTACTTTGGCAGCATAGAATTCTTGCAGGGACTTCTTGACTTTTATTAAAATGTTGGTGGACCGTATTTGTTGGAATATATATCACATCTTCTGGTATCCAATCAAACCTCAGTGCTTCTTCTGGATATGTCCAATGTGCAACATCCTGCCCCACGTGTAACGTAGGATCCCAGTGTAGGTCATATCCTTCCCCTTCTATCACAAAAATCAATTCTTCGCTCATATGACGATGCTTTCCAGATCTCCCCCCTGGAGGTATGACTTGCATGTATATGTCGGTCCCTCTAACAGAAGCGCCCAGTTCCTTGGCCAACTTCTCATTTATAACATGTTTCAGGATACCCTGTTGGGAATATTCCCAAGGCATTTCTTCCGGTTTGATGACCTTTTTATCAGGCCCACTCCCATGCTGTGCCATAGGATTCTGTTTTGATGTTTCTATTGCTTCACCATAATACGAAGCCACCTTTTCTCCTTTATTGTATGACAACCTTTCTTCTTTGTGTGTGTATTCCTTTGCCATTTTATACCCTCTCCTTAAGACGTTCTTTTTGTGCACCTTCTTTATGTGATATTACATCTAGTAAATCTCCTGCATGATACAATTGCTTTTTATCTGTCCAAAGTTCATCAGGCGTCCATTCTGGGTCAACACGACACCTTTCTGAGGGATAATTCTCTGCAAATCCCTGATATAACAGATGCAAAAATTGACACACTGCCTTTGGTTTTATAATTAGACCTTTGCATAGGTTTTCTGGATCTGAACTATAGTGGCGATGAACAGTCCCCCCTCTTATGATTGCAAGGTCTCCTGCTTCCCACTTATACTCTTGACCATCATGGATTTCATATCCCTCCCCTTCTAAAATATACAACATGGCTTCATTCTGATGGTAGTGTTTTTTCCCATGGCTTTCGGGAGCTAGAACTCTATAATGTAACTGTAATGACTGGGTGATCCCCGACCAGGGCCTTACAAGCTGTTTCCCCCACGTTTGAGATCCTTGTGGTGGTGAAGATTTGGCCTTCATTGGTATTTCACTCCCTCTGATCAATCTCTTTTCAGGATCTCTGAGGCTCTTCCAGACATCTTTATAATCATATCTATCTGTTTCTAAAGCTGTTACGTAAGTCCTTTTCCCGGGAAACGTTTTTTCATAAGCAGCATCTACTGCTTGCTGCACCGTTATACTTTTTCCGCCATCTGTTCTATGAGGGTGATCATTGCACATAATCTTTTAATCCGTATGATGTGTTAGTCCTTGATCTATCTAAATGATGACGTTTTATTTTTGCATTCCAACCGGGAACTAATATGACTTTAAATTGATCTGGTAATGCCACCATCCACTCGAATATTCTGACCTGTGATGTATGCTGCCCCATCAGATGCTAAAAAGCTCACCAAACTAGATATTTCCTCAGTCGTTCCATATCGATTCAATGGAATTCTAGATTTAATTTCCTCTTTTTCGGGCAAACCCTTGCTATTAATAAAACCTGGTAATATATTGTTCATCCTAATATTTTTAGAAGCATATTCATCTGCAAATAATTTAGTGAATGCCGCCAAAGCAGACCTAAATATAACTGAAGTAGGAAACATGGGATCTGGTTCAAATACTGCGAAAGTAGATATGTTAATTATGACCCCGGATTTTTGGGATTGCATAATAGGGGTAACTAATTGGGCAGCATGAACCACATTCATCAAATATGTGTCCATACCCTTGTACCACTCCTCATCTGAAATATCTAGAATCGGACCTTTGGGACCATGACCTGCACTATTTACTAGAACATCTACCCTTCCCCATCTATCAATTGTGCCATCAATAAGTTTCTTTATGTCAACTTTCGATTGATTGGACCCTGTCACTCCAAATCCTCCTAGTTCTTTCGCCAACGTTTCTCCTTTCCCAGAGGACGAAAGTATTGATACTTTAAATCCCTCTGAAGCTAATTTTTTAGCTGCATCTGCACCCATCCCCGTCCCTGCAGCAATCAAAACTGCAACTTTTTCATTAACCATCTATGATTTAGCCTACTTCTTTCTACCCAATAGGTCTTATGCCACGGTAAATCCCTTCTCTTGAAGGAATTTTATAACTCTTGCAGTATGGTCTCCTTGCAATTCTATTGATCCATTTTCAACGGTACCTCCACAAGCAAACTTAGCTTTTAGAGATGAAGCAAGGCTCCCGAGATCAACATCCTTTGGATCAAAACCTTGGATAACCGTCACTGCTTTACCATATCTTCTAGTATCTGTCCGAATTGTTATTTGCTGAGATTCTTTCGCCACGTCCTCGCAAATGCAAAGCTCCTCGGGTAACCCACACGTTGAGCAGATCTCTGCCATTGCAATTTATAACCAATCTATCTACTAAAGACTATCGGGGGACTCGATGTGGATTCTTACTATCAATTCCCTTCTCTGCAATCCTCATGTCCCTTGTATTTCTTGCTCAAACCATTGGGTTGGAACTATGTGTCCTATTTCCTCTCTTTCTGCTAGCTGATGTAAAGCCCATCCCGCAGCTGCAAACTGCGCCCCAAAACCCCGATTATAAAACGCCGTTCTATCTTCTAATTTTTCTCTTTTTATATTCCCCATTATTGCCTCGTGCAAACTTGGAACCCTGTCCCATTCAATCCGATCAGATTCCTCCGTATTATCTACGGAAAATTCTGGTATTCTTGCTGGGTCTCCCACTACATAGTAATTAATATTCTTAGCTGGTATCTTTCGTTCTTTAACTGTAGTTCCAATTTCTTCATAAATCTTGATCTTCGGCCACGATTGTACAAATACGTCAAACATCCCCTCTTGGAAAAAATCAGTTGGGGGCTCTTTCCCATTTAATACCCCTACGTGGGTTCCTTCTGAAACCCATTCCATATTGAATACTGGATCCAACGAATTAGTTGCACATTGTATGATGTCCACCTCTTGAAAAACTTCTTCAGGAGTGGTCGTAGCAACCAAATCCATATCCGTCTCGTCCCTCATTGAAGAAACAAATATTTCTCGATTCTTTGAAGTTGGGGAGTATATTTTTGCACTTTCTATCCCATATATATCCTCAAAAGCTAGCAAATGGGCCCTAGCTTGGGGGCCTGTTCCTAAAATACCAACCCGATTGCTATCTTCTATAGCTAAATATTTTGCTGCAATTGCACTTGTCGCAGCTACTCGGTAAGTCTGAATAATCCCATCTGGAAATATGGACAATAATTCCCCAGTCTTAGTACTAAACAACAAAACCAAACCTGTGTACTTTCCACTATCTCCTGGTATTTTATTTTTAGTTCGTTTCCCCTCTCTAGTTTTCCATGTTACTATGTTTGAATTAATTCTTATGGCACCAACTTCCAATGATGGTACTACCCCGCCCATAGTTTTCAATAGATGTGATTTCGCATCAATATCTTCTCCAGAAATAGATTGAGGACTCAGAATATCTTCTCGAGTATCTGTCGCAGCCATCTCTTCTCCAAAACCAACAAACATTCTTTCGACCGCAGAAATAATCTCTGTTACCTGTAGATTTTCAGCAATATCCTCTTCAGTGATAACCCGAGTCATATCTCCTTTGCAACCCTTACACCTACTTATCACTTTTCCCTCTCAACCCTCTTCTAAGCTCCTATAAACGAAGTTAAGTCTCTAAATGAAGAATAAACCCCCATGGAATCAATAGCAGCTATCCTCGAAAAACCAACTAGTAATGGAAAATTCACTGAATCAAGACCTGCTACTATTTGTGAAATAGAAGTGGAAGAGCCCACCGGCGAAGAAGTCTTAGTACAAATTGTTGCCGGAAGTTTATGTCATACTGACGTTGCCATGGCATTAGGAAATATCAATGAACAGTATCCCCTCGTAATGGGGCATGAAGGAGCTGGAATCGTACGTCAAGTCGGAGATTCTGTTACCACTCTATCTCCTGGAGATCACGTAGTGCTTGGAAGGCCCGCATGTGGTATCTGTGAATATTGTAGACAGGGAAGATCTAATTTATGCAATGCAAGGCTAACATCCCGCCACGCAGGAACTCTCCGCACTGGGGAACGTAGATTCTACCGGGATGGAGAAAAAATATACCACTGCCATGGAGTTTCATCCTTTACACAGTTTACCAATGTAACTGAAGAAGTAGCAATTAAAATCAACGATAAACTCCCCTTAGATGAAGCAACTCTTTTAGGATGCGGTGTATTTACTGGAGCGGGGGCTGTGATGAACACGGCAAACATCGAAGCAGGAGCATCAGTCGCCATCTTTGGAGCAGGGGGCGTTGGATTGAGCGCTCTACAAGGGGCTGTGGTCCGTGGAGCGGTAACTATTATTGCAGTAGACATGATCCCTGAGAAACTCCAAGTAGCCAAAAATCTCGGCGCGACCCACATAATCAATGCCAGTGAAGAAGATCCTGTAGACCGAATCAAACAAATAACCGATGGACGCGGCGTAGATTATGCGTTTGATGTTGTTGGAAATCCAAAAGTCGTCGAACAGGCAGTGGAATCTCTTCACTCTACAGGATCTGTAGTCCTAGTCGGAACAACTCCTGCAAAAAAACATACAGTCAATCTCAATCTATATGAGATGGTCGTACGGGAAAAATCTATAATTGGATCCTTTAATGGGTCTTACAGTCTTCAAACAGCAATCCCCATGCTAGCAGATCTAGTTGTGGCAGGGCATATGTCGTTAAAAGAAATGATCAGCAGCAAACGTCCACTTTCTGAGATCAATGAAGCAATGGAGGCATTAGAAGAAGGCGGATCTGCAATTAGACAAGTCATCCTGCCTCCAAAATAACCAGTTATATTTATTAAATATCAACTCTCATATCTCTACATGAAAGCCATACACGATTTAGGGGGAATACATGGATTCGGCCCAATCAAAATGGATTCTGCCCAATTCCACGAAAGATGGGAACAGGAAGTCTTTGTAATTAACAAAATAATTCAAGTACATGGTATTTACAAAGTAGACGAAAAACGTCATGCATCAGAGAGAATTCCACCACTGCGATACCTTCAACTCAGCTATTTTGAAAAATGGCTCGATAGCATTGAAATGTTGTTAATTGAGAAAGGAATCTTAACGAGAGAAGATATCGATTCTCGCCGAGAGTCTCTCCCATCGGGTGCACAACAAAACGAATCCAACCCTGATCCTGATTTGACCACTAAAGTATTGGAATCATTCAAAAAAGACAAGCTCAAAGAAGTCGAACCCACGAAAAATAATTTTCATATAGGGGATGAAGTTGTAGTAAAATCTAATAATGAATTTGGCCATTGTAGGGCCCCCGCATATGCTCAAAAAAGTACTGGAACGATCGAACAAATTTTTGGAACATTCCCCCTGCCAGATGCCATAGTGCGCGGGGAGTATCTCGCCGAACCTGTGTATAAAGTCCGATTTTCAGCACAAGAACTCTGGGGTGATTCTTATCCCGAGAATGATTCTATTACTCTAGATTTGTGGGAAAGTTACCTCTCACCCACTCCATCTTAGTTACTGGTTAATTTTTTTTTTTGGAATTTTCGTTAGCATTTCTGCAACATCCTGAATGTCATGCGTTTCAAGAAATAATAACGATGCTTCTCTTATACTAAAATTCGCTTCAATATCTTCTCCATAGTATTTTGCATATATTTCCAACCAACCATTCATAATTGATTCAATTCTTTCGAATTGTTCTGGAGTTATGGGAATTAATTTTCCTTTTATTCGGGCCTCTATATACATAGCAATAGCTGGCCCAAACCCTATCATGAGGCAATCTAAAGCAGAATCCCATTCTACCAATCTGCTACCGCAATTTCTTTCAATTTCCCTTCGTAGTTCTCCTTCAAGAATCTCTATTCTATCTGAAAAATCATCCAATCTTTTATCCGTATTTGAACTCGACACCTTTGTTTCCTCTTGGGTTGCTCCACTCCGTTTCGGCTACTACTGCACACGTACCACACTCAATACACGGCTGCGTATCTAAGCTAACCCGAAGTTCAACCGTCCCATCTACTTCTATTTCTTCTACGCGATAACAACCCCCTCCAAATCCAACAGCACTCACTGGACATGCAGTCACAGCACCACCACTTACAGTGTACGAGTTATCTATAAGTTCGATGTGTGGCTTTCCTATATCTGTGTCATATGATAGTTTACTAATACGATCTGCTAACTCTGGAGGATCTACCAAGTTTTTACTTTTAATTATTTCTCCCACTTCTTGACCAATTATTGTTGGGAGGGTAACGTATGGTGTAGAAGTATCTGGTATTGCCATCGATAAGATGGGTACGTTGTATAATTTTCCTATTCTTTTCCCCATTGCCCTTATCGCCACTCGACCAACAGGAGAGGTCAACACACCATCTACTATTGCGGTGGCAACTTTGTTCTCTGCCACTACCTTGACAACGCTATACATTGGAGGACGGAGTTTACTCATAAGCCCAGTCTGACGAAGTTTTAATTCATATCTCTCACCAGCTTTCCCACTATCTCCCTTTCCGTTCATCTCCACAAAGGCTTCAGCTGCAAGCGCACCTGCTGTAACTGCATGGTTCATACCTTTTATTATCGGCCCTTGGGCTTGCATTTGACCTGCAGCATCCCCCACGAGCAAAAGACGATCTAAATGTGGATTTGGGTTTGCGGCCTTTTTCGAATCTGGTACTAGTTTTGCTGAATATTCCAATTCACAATAATCTTTGTCTAGCCATTGGCCCAATAATGGGTGGGTTAATAATTTGTTTAATAATTCATGACTCTCTGCTTCTTCCTCCATAATACTATCTAGGTGGAATACTGTTCCAATCGACAATGATTCCCGATTCGTATACAAGAACCCTCCTCCTCGAACACCCTCAAAAAGATCTCCGGAAAATAAATGAGCAATTCCCGTTTCTGGTTCTAAATCAAATATGCCATCTACGTCTTTTAGATCAACGACCACTTTTACACCTTGGAACCATTCTTCTGGGCGCTCCCAGTCCATTAACCCCGATGCACGAGCCAATCCAGACGTTACCCCATCTGCCGCAATCACCACATCTGCTGTGATTGGATCTATTTCGTCACAAGTCACTCCCTCGATTTTCCCGTTTTCATCCCTTAGCAACCCGTTCACGTGTATCCCACTTATCAGGCCACCTCCTGTTTCTTGAGTCCTATTTTGTACTTCTTTTGAAAGCCAAGAATCCATTTTTCTTCTAAGAACTGAGTCACACCATTTTGTATCATATTCATGAAGCCCTTTTAGATCAAATGAAGCCACTTTTTCTCCAGATATATTGTGAAGTTTGTATTCTGTTATTGGCCTCTCTGTAGCTTCGTTTCTAAATTCTGGAAAGAGATTATCAATAGTATATGGGGAAGATTCTTCCGCGTATATAAGACCGCCAGATACATTTTTTGATCCCGGTTCTATTCCTCTTTCCAACACGATCGTTTCAATATCATTCTCTGCCAGTACTGCAGCAGCAGCAGCACCACCTGGCCCTGCCCCCACCACTATCGCTTCATAGTGCTCGTATTCACGCATTATTTTTTTCTCCTTTTATAAATTTTGATAGGTTCCCTTTCCCCACACTTAGTTCTTCTACCATTTTGGGAATTATATCAAACAGGTCTCCTTGTATGAAATAATCTGCAAAATCCCGAATATCTGCAGTTTCATCTTCATTTATTGCAACTATAATCTCCGATTCTACCATACCTGTCTTATGTTGAATCGCCCCTGATACTCCCAGTCCAATATACAATTTTGGTTTTATCCATTGGCCAGTTTCTCCTATTTGCCTCTCTTCTTTTGCATACTGTTCCACTCTCCCCTCAAATTTGTAGGAAGATGTCACGATTCCTCTTGTTATTCCCAAAGCTGCGTTATCGAACATGTTTACAAGTTCCAATCCCAGATCAATTCCACCAGTTGGGTCTTTCCCAATTCCTCTCCCCAAGCATACAATAACTTCATATTCTGCCAAATCCACTCCAGTCTCAACTTCTTCATTGCCCACGATGGTCACGTCTACCCATCCATCTTCAATTTCCATCTCGTGAGAAAATACCTCCCCCTTTCTATTGGATTCTAACTCTTTTACAGGGAAGCTCCTCGGAATAACAGATGCGCCTTGTGGATGAAATTCTCTGTGTGGGTTATCTAAACAAAGAATCGTTGAATACTCAAAACCAGAAAAATCGGGTCTCTTCATGTGGAGTACTCGTTCAAAGTTTTTCTTTGCCCCGGGCATACCCGTTTTAACAGGATTCGTGATCACTATATTTTCTATGTATAGATCTGAACAGTCAGAAGCTAGACCAGAATCTAGTTCTGCCTGCACTTGAGCCGAAAGGTCTCTCCCGTTATTTGTCGCGGGGAAAATAACATATCTAGGCTCGTCATATTTTTTCCACTTTGGCCGAGAACGGGACATGTCGCAGAAAACTTTTGTATAAGCTGTATGAATAAAACGTGACAAAGAACTATGTTCTGTATATATGACAATATCTGCTCCATACCCAATACACTCATCCGCCAACCGTGCAATATCCTTCCCAATTAAAACAGCTACAACTCGTTCTTTTACCTTGTAATCTTGATTATATTTGTCCATCAATTCCCGCGCTTTTCCTAGCATCTCTCTGGACACATCTATGAGTTCTCCGCGCTGTGTTTCGCAGTATACCCACATATCCTCGTATTTCCCCTCTTTTAACGCCCGAACATGTTTTTTATCTGCAGTAGGGTGATTTAGATACGGATACTTTTCTTCAGGAGCGATATATTCTATTGGTTCGAGTATTTCGACCCCTTCTATTGATTCTATCTTATTTTGTATTTGTTTTTTAACTGCAACTCTGTTCTCCCCTCCTTCTTCTTGGGCAAGCAACCCTCTCAATTCATCTGCACTTTCAATTCCTCTTATTGCATTTGCTATCCCTGCAATTGTCATTGATTTGACATCGATTTCACCCTCTTCCACCTTCTCCGAGAATTTTTTTATTCGACTCTCAATCAATACTATTGCACTTGCTCTATTTTCCCCAGATTTTTCAAGATCCAAAATGGCCTTCAAACTGGTCACGTCTTCTATCTCTCTAATTGCAGCCCCTATCTCTCGAATATCGTGGGAATTTGGATTGAATACCCCATCTCCTCCTGTCCCTCCACTTACATTTTCGATCCGTTCTGTAATTGCATTGATGGCTCCTTTTCGGCCCTTTCCTTCTTTTTCTGCCACCAGTATATTGTTTAATTCCTCACTATCTTCTATCTTTGAAATCTCTTTCGCCAAATCTCCGATAGTCAATTCTTTTGGATCAATCGTCACGTCATCTTCCCCCTACAAATGGTGCCATTATTCCTAACATCTCTTCTAACCCACTCTTGCTTTCTATATCTATGATTATTGCTTCCCTATCCGAGGGAGCCTTTGGGATTGGATCCACCCGCCCCACAATCGTAGGTGACCCATCCAACCCAATGAAATCCGGATCCAAATTCAACTCCTTGTGGTCCCACATAGTCAAAGTTTCTTCATAAGAATCGGATCTAATTTGCGTTTCTTCAGTCAAATTTTGCAATCTTAGTCTGTGAGATGCTCTTGGATACTCTGCTTCAAATTCTGGATCTGGTATTACAAAACAAGGCAAATCAACTTCTACCGTTTCTATCTCCTTAATGTCTCCTTGAACCAGCCGCATTGCCCTTATTTTCCTTTCATTTACATCTACATCCAAACTAACTACGTGCGTGATTATTGGCCACTCAAGTGCCCAACTAGTTTGGGGACCTGTATGTCCTGTCTCTCCATCTGCAGTTTTAAAACCTGCAAAAACAATATCTGGAGTAGGATCGAGCTTTTCCACCGCCGAACAAATGGTTATTGCAGTAGCCCATGTATCTGCTGCTGCCATTTCTCTATCTGATAATAAGTATAACTCATCAGCATAGATGTTCATGGCCTCTTGCAATATTTCTTTGTATCCTGGAGGCCCCATGCTCATCACCGTAATTTTCCCACCACTACGGACTTTTGTCTGTAGTGCAGCTTTCATGGCAAAGCGATCATTGGGATTCATCACTGTTGGAGTTTTGCCCCTTTCCAAGTGCCCATGCTCATCAAACGAAACTTTTCCTTCTCGAAAGTCCGGCACACCCTTCGTTAACACAACAATATCGATGTCAGAACTGTTGTTATCCATCATTCTTGTATCTGCTTCCCTAGTGTGTAAATGTAACTAATTCACCCTGTCACAAAGGTATTCACTTTCTGCGATATTAATTCAGAAAAATTAGATGTATTTGGTTTATGTTTATATCCTTCCAGCTCTCCCCGGATCCACGTCAATAGCATCCACCGGACATACATCTACACACAACATACAATCAATACATTGCGCTTCATTCATTGGACTCGCTTTGATTTCACTTTCCGGATGTCCTGGTGTATCTACCCATTCAAAAACATCAACAGGACAATCTTCCAAACAGGCCCCATCTGCTAGGCATATGTCGAAATCTACAGCAACATGAGTCCCATGGATCCCTAGTTGATCTGGCTCATTAACCGGGCCCCAAATCTTAACCCCATTCGCTTCCCCTGATACTTCTCTATTCTGGTCAAAATTAGGATCAATTGGCATCTTCTGAACCCAGTGAGATTCCCCGAACAAATAAATTACCCGTATTTAAATCTAGGACTTTATTTCTTTCTATTTGCATTTCTGCTCGGTCTAGTGTGCTCTGACCCTTTACCTTTTTTATGCAATCCCCTCCCTCGTTTTCCAGCACTAGTTAAACCCCTATGTGCCCTTCCTTTATGCCCGTTAGAGCAGATCCAATTTAGATCTTTATCATTTTGAATCGCCGCATGATTTGGATCTACAAGAATAACTTCAAACCACTTTCTAGACCCATCTACTCCTACCATGTATGAATTCAAAACACGCAAATTGGGATATTTTCTAGTCGCACGTTCTTCCGCAATCCTTTGTCTGCTTTTTGCCCGTGTCAATCGGTTCACTCCCTGTCTTTTCGTACGGCGACCTGCTTTGTGCCTTTGTATGCGGGCTGAGGACTTTCGAACACTAACCCTCACCACCAAAATACCTTGTTTCGCCTTGTAACCCAAAGATCTCGCTCTGTCAAGACGAGTCGGCCTGTCCAATCGAACTATTGCCCCTTGTTTTCTCCATTCCTGTAATCGTTCCCATTGAAGTTCTTTCAATTTGCCTTCTTTGGGATCTTTCCACGTTTCTCTAATGTATGTGTAAAAGCTTCTTGCCATTTGCTAACCTCGCGGATTCTTAACGGTTCAGCCGTAAAGCCACATCCCGCATCAACCTGAGTTATACAGGCGCCCCACCGGTTCCGCATTCCGGCGAATCTGTACTCCTCATGCAGCTTTCGATCCTTTTAAGCACTTCGAAACAGACGTCAATCGTCTCATAGGTCTTCCAATAGATCTTTTATTTCTCTAATTTTCTTTTCAGTGTCTTCTCGATGTGTTGCTATTGACGCTTCTAGTTGTAGAAGTTTTGTCTGAATGGTCATTGTTTTTATATGGGTAGGCCCTTCTGTTTCTAACTCTTCCTCTGCTATGATCATTTGATTCCCATCTGTAATTTTTGGTATTGCATCTACTGAGTCTGCAAAAACAGATGGAACTATCTTATCTATCGTTCCATCTCCCAAAATAGACGGGATCATTTTCTCATATTCTTGATAGTCTTTGTAACCTTTATATAATGCAAGTCCATTCCGAGCTTGAACACAAATAAGTCTAGCTCGCTCTTTATCTGTTTTGATCCTTTGCATCCTTCCTTTATATTCAATAAGGATCTCTGCCGAAACCCCTCCTTTCTCAATATCAACCCGACTTACGTCTTCATAATTAAAATTCTCATAATCTCTACTCCATAGGGCCACTCCAATATGCTTCAAGAATTGTTTATCTGTGAGAACAACTGTTAGCTGACCATATCGATATACGTGTCTGATTAATTCTCCAGGTTCTACCACCCCTGTTGCTTTAAGCACCCCCCGAACTAATGGATCCACAACTCTGTCATAATACTTCGCATACAATGAGAACTCCCGCATCCCTTCCAACCCATAATTGAGTACAACTCTCGCCTTTCTCTTATCTGAAAAAATAGAAATCTGATCTACATTGAGGCCATATTCTTCAAATATTTCACTGTTAATTATCCCCTCCTCGCGATGTATAAATACACGTTCGGTCGTGGTGATCATATGTGTTCCACTAGCTACCAGAACTCGGGAAACAATTTTTTCCTCTTCTCCAATTGAATCCAATAGCAAACTAGGGATGTCCATGCTAAGAGATCGGCATCTTTGCACATAACTCTTATCCACCTTTGAAGCAAACGCCCAGGATTGCCTTCCGACCTATTCGAAGCCATTATTTGTACTTAGCAACCACTTACAAGATGTGCCCCGATGGCTTAGAGGTTATAGCGCCACACTCATAGGGACAAAGAGAATGTAATTTTTCATTCTCGTGGTCTGGGACATGTGGAGGTCGCTGGTTCGACTCCGGCTCGGGGCATAATTTTAAAATCCCATTATTTTTTTCACACAAGTAGATCCAAATGGTCCCCATTCTCTGTCATTAAGTATGATGAAATATCCTGTCGAGAGGCTAGATCCACACCGGCAACATGTAAATTCCCCTACTCTTATCTTCACCTTACTTCTATAATCTCCCGAAACACTTCCTGACGATTTAACACCAACACCATCCCTTTCTATCGCCCCTCTCCTCTCTGCCTCTTCCAATATTTTCCGTGTTAATTGAGGATCTTTTGTAACTATCTCAATCCGACCAATTGCTTCTGATAATGTCATTTCTCTCTTTCCTTGGGTTAGAAATACTATCCCATCCTCGAGAGCTTGATGTTCCATCGACCCCTATTAGGCCCCTCCCTATTTAAAATATTTATTGATAACAGTCCTCTTTGTTTGATACTCACACAAATGGATCACTACAATCATATATCACACCGTGATTTGGACACACATATTTGCAATGTCGAGAAAATAAACCGGAACTGCAAACAGGACACACACGATTAGATGACAATTTTAACATCCTCGGAATCGATAGATTCCGTTTCGAGAAAGTGTGCTATATATTCTTCCTCTATGAATGTGCTATATTCCTCAGTAACTCCCACTATACATGCAAGCTGAACCCTTCTGGGACCATGGTAATCTCCATTCCTAGTAACAGAAAAGCAGATGAGTTCTTCATCTCCATACTCGATTTTAGTCCCTTTCTGTAAATGAGCATCCCCATTGATCAATAACCGCTTCATCTACCACTGCTTCACTGCGGAGATTATTAATGGCTTCGAAGTGAGTAATCCAAATGACTCTATATAATAGACTTCAAATGTATTGAATATTTCTCACGCATAGATCAAACGCGTTTTAAGGAGGCGGTTCTACAAGAAACTCAACAATCATGCAAATGCCACGTCGATTAAATACACATTGCCCATATTGCAATGCTCATCATGAGCATGAAGTAGAAAAAGCCCGTCGAGGGCGGGAACGCGGGATGCATTGGATCGACCGTCAACGAAAAAGAAACTCTGGAATCGGAAACTCTGGTAAATTTTCAAAAGTCCCGGGAGGCGACAAACCCACTAAACGAACCAACTTAATTTATCGATGTACCACGTGTGGAAAAGCACACCAACGCAAAGGATGGAGGGCCGGAAGGCTCGAATTACAGGAGTAGTCATTTATGTCTGGAAAATTCCACCGTGTTAAATGCTCGAACTGTGACAATGAACAAATACTTTTCAACCGCTCTTCAATAGTGGTACATTGTTCTGGCTGTGGAGAGGCCCTTACCCAATCAACTGGAGGGGTTTCTATTATCCATGCAGAAATACTTGAGACTCTTAGCGATCAATGAAATATAGTGGGTGGCCAGAAGTAGGGGAGCTTGCCGTTTGTCAAGTCGGAGACATAGAGGATTTTGGTGTTTTCTGCGATCTTCAAGAGTATGAAGAAAAACGTGGACTCATCCATATAAGCGAAGTGGCATCAGGCTGGGTAAAAAACATAAGAGATCATGTTAAAAAAGGCCATCTAGTCGTTTGCAAAGTTCTCACAGTAAATGAATCTAATCATCAAATTGATCTATCATTAAAAGATGTTAATGACCACCAACGCTCTGAGAAAATACAGGAGTGGAAAAACGAACAAAAAGCCGACAAATGGCTAGAACTAGCACTTGGATCTGATCTATCCAATGATCAATTCAATAGAATTGTGCCAGGGTTTCTAGACAAATACGGAACACTATATGCCGCCTTCGAACATGCCGTATTAGATGGGAAATCGGCCTTCGATGAATTAGATTTGACAGAAAAAGAAATTGATTCAATCATCTCTATCGCAGCCGAAAACGTTTCTTTATCCAATGTGAGTATTTCCGGGTATGTTGATCTCGAGTGTTCCACCCCTGATGGAATTGATTCCATCCGAGATGCACTCAGGTCTGCGGAAGAAGATATAGTCCTCCCCCCTGACGTTGAACTTGATCTCATTTATGTTGGTTCTCCCGAATATCTTATCAAAATTGTTGCCCCCGATTACAAACTCGCAGAATCTCTCCTAGATGAGTATGCAAATCACATCATAGCATCTATAGTTAAAAGTGGAGGCACTGGAAAATTCCACCGCGACCGGAATATAGACGAAGATTCTTAGTACTTCGTGGCCCAATGCGCCATATCAACCTCCTATGAAGTCCAAAATACGAGTGTGCTCTTCTTGGAAATCAAACCACGATTCCCCCTTATATACTCTCTCTGACCAATGTCCAATTTGCAATTCTCCAGCTATTAATAGTTCACCTGCACCCTTTGGACTTGAAGACCATTATGGTGAATATCGAAGAAGAATCCTACGAAGAAAATCTAACCAGTGACATATGTTTGAATCTATAGTCTCTCCAATATGGGTCACGAATATTCTTGCTTGGACATTCACTTTATCATTTGCATTAGCCTGGGTTTTTGCAAACAAAAGTGAACATATCTCCCGTAAAATAAGAATAATCGCATGGTTTTTATTCGGCATATTTTGGCTTCTATTAACCCCGAGATTTGCTATTGTAATGCGCTCACCCATCGAGACTGTTCTTAGTCTCCTTGCCATTCCCATTTGCTTCCATGCTGGCTATCTATTACTCACTGAACAGTCCCTTCGCCTCTCACTCTCAAACGCGATTGCAGTAATGGGGATTGTCTACTTGCCTTTTGAAACTATAGAACCCCTTGGTATCTTTTTAATTAACATAGTTACCCAACATGTATACCTTACTATTCTTGGAACCGGGTTCGATGTAATCCTCACCGATGGCCCTGTTATCGGACATAAAAGTGGATTATTATTCTCACGAGTTGGGCACGATTATTTAACGCATATCGTTTTGGCTTGTACCGGAATTGGAACTATAACCATTTTTTTAGGACTGATAACTTCTCTCTCCATCTCCCTCTCTCGAAAAGCCATTGCATGCATTGTGACAACTTCTCTTATATATGTACTTAATATCCTTCGAAATGTATTCATTGCCATCTCCTTTGGGGAACAATGGTTCCAGTGGTTTGTACCCTCTGTTCTACTTATTACGGGATATGATGACCCCCGACTCGTTTCTTTTTTCATCGCAGACCGAGTCATCAGCCAGAGTCTAACTGTTCTAGTTGTAGGGGCATTACTCTTGATTTCTATAAGAATCGTCCCTGAAATTATAGATTTACTGGAAGAACTTCTTTACCTTCTCACTCGGAAGAAATATGACCTCCACTACGCATTCGAACCCATATCTCCCAATCGCTAACGTTATTGGAAAATGAGGCCTAATCTTTTTCACTGATGGTTGAACAAAGTTTGAGAGAGTGGGCTGCAAATCTAGAAAAACGTGGAGATCTTGTCGTCATAGATAAAGAAGTCTCAACAAAATTTGATATGGCAGCTTACATCAAAAAATCCTGTGAAGTAGAGGGCCCTGCATTCCGGTTTACCAACGTGGCCGGATATGATATGAATGTTATGGGTGGTTTTTACGGCACTAAAGCTCGCATCCTCGAGTCCGTAGGTGTCGAAACCCACGAACAAGGAGTCCAAAAATATATTGACGCTATTAACAACCAAATCGAAACTAAAACAGTGAAAAAAGCCCCTGTAAATGAAGTTGTTAAGACGGGGGATGATGTTGATCTATACAATATACCGATCGTCCATCACTCTGAAATGGACTTTGGAGATTATATCACCGGAGCATCTTTAATTTCCAATTTACCACATTCTGGTGTTCGTGGTTCTGGTATTCATAGAATGTACCGTCAATCTAAACAAGAACTCACAATATGGGCTCCCCCCGAAAGGCGTATCGGATATGCGTATCGTGTAAACCAAGATAAAGGAGAATCCACAGAAGTGGCAGTTGTCATTGGACCCCCGCCCGCCGTAACCATGGGAAGTATCGCCAACGCTCCCCATTTTGTCGATAAATTATCGATTGCAGGGGGATTACAAGGATCTCCAATTGAGGTAGTCAAATGCAAAACCATAGACGTTGACGTCCCTGCACATGCTGAGATGGTCATCGAAGGACTAATTCATCCTGATAATTTGGTAGAGGAAGCACCATTTGGTGAATTCCCTGGAACATACGGTCCAAAACAAATGTGTCCTGTTGTAGAAATAACGGGTATCATGCAACGTTCAGACGCGATGTATCATACCATCTTAACCGGTTTTCCTCCTACAGAAAACAACCTCATGAATTGGCTCCCTCGGAGTGCAACTGTTAGACAAGACGCAGAAAGAGCAGTACCCTCTGTGAAACAAGCGTTGGTCAAATGCGACCCCTATTCTGGAGGAAATGGTATGTATGAAGCATTTGTCTCTATAGATAAACGCCTTGAAGGCGATCCCAAAAATGTCATCGCTGCTGTTTTGGGTGGCCGCTGTCAAGCAAAATATTGCGTCGTCGTTGACACAGATATTGATCTATATGATGAACGTCAGATAAACTGGGCTCTAAACACCCGTGTACAACCACACCGAGATGTTATAACTTTCCCAACTATGACCGGAGCCCCACTCGATCCTTCTGGCCCTCCTCGTCAATCAGAAAAGATGGGAATAGATGCGACAGTCCCACTTGATGGTGACAAATTTACTTTCTCCCGAGTAACGGTCCCTGGATCTGACGAAGTGGAGTGGTAATCTCAACCCCGCCTTACTTTCCCAAATCCGTATTCCTTTGGAATATTCTTAATCCGAACTCGGGTACTACTGCGAGAAGGTGGTCAAAAATATCTGCTTGGATTTCCTCATAACGGACCCAATCTGTATCATTAGAAAATACATATATCTGAATTGGAAGTCCCTTCTCACTTGGTTCCAATTGCCGAACCATACACATCATATCTTCACTGATATTGCCGTTCTCCTTCAAATATGCTTCAACATATGCTCTAAACGTACCAATATTGGTCAAACTCCGGCCATTAATGATCTCTGAAGAATCAAACCCATTCATTTGGTTATACTCCTCAATTTCCACCTGCTTGCCCTCAATATATCCTTTGATAAGGTCAAATTTCTTAAATTTCTGCAACATTTCCCCATCGCAGAGCGAAATACTATTCATATCGATCCAGATAGAGCGCTTGATTCTCCTTCCTCCGCTTTTTTCCATGTTCTTCCAATTCTTGAATGTGGATTCAATAAGCTTGTGAGTGGGAATTACTGAAATAGTTTTATCCCAATTCTCGATTTTCACTCCTTGTAACGCAATATCTACTACGATACCATTTGCACCAAATTGGGGAACTTCAATCCAATCCCCCTGTTTGAAAAGACTGCTGGAATTTATTTGTATGCTAGCAACTAATGCAAGAATTGTATCTCTAAAAATCAATAATAGAACTGCAGTCATCGCACCAATTCCACTAAGCAACAGGACGGGATTTTTATTCACTAGAATTGATACAACGGCCACAATTCCAAGACCCCATACAATGAGCTTGACAACTTGCAAATAACTTTTTATATTAAGTCCATCTGCATACTTTGTAGTCTGATAGTATTCCCCCAAACTATTGATAATGCCTTGGAATATCAAAACACCACACAGTATAATCACACATATTGAAATTCTCTCAATAGCAACTGCAAATTGAGGAATGGTATATGCAAAATTATAAAATATTATTGCAGGAACTAAGTACGATAAAGGTTCCAACACTTCTTTGGTAACTAAGTAATCGTCTAATACGGTATCAGTTTTTCCAACCAGGTTTTCTGGCCACACAGAAACGACCCTTCGAGTAGCCGCCCATCCAACAAATCCCATGACTGCCAAAATCCCTAAAACGGTTGCCGAATACAAGACTGGATCCGAGGGCAAATACGGGTTCATATATTCAACTACCATGCCTAGCGCCTCCACCAGGGCTCGAACCTGGGACATCCTCGTTAACAGCGAGGCACTCTACCAACTGAGTTATGAAGGCTCTGCATGTGACTTTACCAACGCAATTTACATATTCGTTTCGTTTTCAATAAACGCCCCATTATCAGACCGATACTCTTTCATTTAGTGTCGGAGTACCGATAACAGACTATGGTACAGTTCGATAACATACTAGCCAGCGTTAGAGAACAAGTAGTACCAACTTCTTCAGAAAGAAAAAAGCTCGAAGAAGCCATCCAAGAACTACAAATACTATCTCGACAAGCAACATCCAACCTCCCTTTCAAAACACATATGCTCCATCTAGGAAGTACTTCTCGCGATACTTGGTTGCGCGGAGATGTTGATATTGATATTTTTATTCAATTCCCCCGATCCACTTCTAAACAAGATTTAGAGAAATATGGCCTTGAAATTGGGCACAAAATTCTACCCGATGGACATGAAGAATATGCAGATCATCCCTATGTAAAAGGCACATTTAACGGTTTTAAAATAGATATCGTCCCTTGCTATGCCGCCACATCCGCCATCGATCTCATATCTGCGGTAGATCGGACTCCTCTTCACGGGGTATATCTATCAGACCAACTAACTGAGGAACTTTCTACCGAGATTAGACTCCTTAAACAATTCTTCAAAGGGTGCGGGGTCTATGGATCCGATCTCAAGACTCAAGGAGCATCTGGCTATCTGTCTGAGCTTCTCATAATCTTATTTGGGAGCTTTACAAATACCATCGAAGAGATGTCCAAATGGATTGTTCCTATACGATTAGACCCAAATGGCACAAGTGAACATTTTTTTGACTCTCCGCTCACCTTCATAGATCCTATAGACCCATCTAGAAACGTTGCTGCTGCTCTCTCCTCCCCTAATCTATCTCTAATCCAACATTATTCCCGCGAGCTTTTATCCCGTCCAAGAATAGAACTATTCTATCCACACTCTATGGAACTAATTACAAATGAGGAGTTACAGGACCATATAGCCAATAGGGGCACTTCTCCTATTGCTATCATTTTCCACACCCCTGATATAGTCGAAGATGAATTGCACCCCCAATTGCAGAAATCTCTATCGGGAATAGCAGATCTGTTGACTCGACACGATTTCAATATAGTCCGATGCGACACATTCTCGGAATCCAATTCCATCTTCTTCTTCGAACTATCGTCGATTGAAATACCTTCTATAGAACACCACGATGGACCTCCACTTAGTTCTCAACCACACGCATCTGCATTTTTAGATAAATACACCAAAACAGATGTGTACGGCCCCTTCATCGACAACGACCATTATGTAGTCGAGCGGTTCCGAGAATTTGATAATGCCGTGGCCTTCCTAAAAAGTGAGGCAATTTTCACCGCACGAATTGGTCCTGACATAGGGGATTCCCTCAAAAATCACTACGATGTTCTAGCCGAATCTGAACTTTTAACTTTAACACCCGAATTTGGCATTCATTTACACAACTATTTCAACCCAACATTGTGACTGCAACCTCTTCATTATCTGTATAAAATAGTCCAATGGCCATCTGTAGATGACCGCAACAGCTCCACCGAAAGCTGTTTTATCACTGTTACTGGGCCACGCTACTGGATCCTGCCTCGACTGAGACAGGGATATGCTAAGTCTTCATAGATACTGTATGGATGGGGGAGGATATAAACTCTATGCTATTTGATATCATATATCATAAAATATATAAACTACCGAGTGCGTTCATACTACAAATGCCCTGTGACAATCCCCATTGCCAATGTGATCCCTGCACGTGCGACCCCTGTCTTTGCACCGAAGAAACGCCTTGTATGTGCCATAAACCTTCTCTACTCGAGCGTATATTTTCCACTATGGAGCATGCATCCAACTTACATTATTATGAATAATTAGCTATTATCCTTCCAAAATTTTTACACAAGTCTCTATGTCTTCTTTTTGGATGGTCTTCCTTCCCGCATGACGTGACAGAATCGCGCTCTTTTTTGCTATTTGGTCTGCATAATCCTCTAAATATTCTGCAAGAATCAATCTTGCATCATTGCCAATTCTATATCGATCATCTATTTCCGATCGTGCAATGCGATCAACAGGGGCAATAGGCAATACTAGTTCTCTTTCAGAACTTCTTTCTCTAATATTGAAATCTCCTTCCTGGATGGTTTTTCTCCCATTTTCTCTTGCAATTCTAGCAGCCCCAATTGCGAGATTTGCACCTTCTATTTGAATCAAACGGGCCAATTCTTCAGTTGCCTCAGAACTCACCCGGAGTACACCTGAATTTCTACGAATAATCGTATCTACTGGAGCAAACGGCAATTCCATACTCATACTTCACACGGCAATATGTATGGACTTAACCCTTCCTGTCCCTACCACTTCGGATAGTTCTGTACCCATGGTCTAGTCTCTTCCAATGCCCCTGCAACTGCTAATACAATATCATCCCTAAACCTTGGACCAACCACCTGCATCCCCGTTGGCAACCCACTTTTCGTCAATCCACTTGGAACCGAAGCCACTGGATTTCCTGTTAAATTAAATGGCCATGTAAGCGAAGTCCCATGCTTCACCGAAACCGAAACGCCTCCAATTTCTGTGGGAATTTCTGCATCTGGATGTGGTGGAACTGCCATGGTTGGAGTCGCCAATACATCCACTGACTCCAGCAATCTCGATAAACTCACATAGAATTCTGTCCGTAGGTTGTTTGCCAAACGATATTCCAATACCCCTTTCCTCCCCCCCGATTGGATGCGGTCAATAATAATCGGGGATACAACACTTTGATGCTCCATAAGATCAATACCCGTTGAAATTTTTAGATTGTGCGCAGTTTCTGCATAGACTATCTCTAATCCGATCATCAACACTTCGTGTAATTTCTCCCATTCTGAAAATTCTATTTCTGTATATACAATTTCTGCACCTGCTTCTTCTAATCCTCCCAACGCATCTTCAATTTTTTGCACGACCTCTTCTTCAATTGGTTTATCCAAAAACGTGCGATCATATCCTATTTTCATACCCTCTACTCCCTTTCCAACAGCTGATACATATTCTCCTTCAAATATCGGGAGGCTATCGGGATCTTCGGGGTGTGGACCTGCTATCACATCTAACATCATTGCTGCATCTTCTACCGTCCGCGTCAATGGCCCACTCGCTGCAAATGGGAGATGATATTTAAATGCATCCGGGCGCATCGCATGGGGCACTCTCCCCACAGACGGAAAATGACCATATAAATTACACATACAAGCTGGACCTCTAATAGACCCCGCATGGTCCGATCCTTGTGCCCAAGGGACCATGCCCGACGCCACCGCAGCAGCACTTCCCCCCGAAGACCCACCCGGCGTAACTTCTATATCGAACGGATTTGCCGTCCTCCCAATTATTTCATTATGCGTGATCCCCTTGTGTCCAAACTCTGGAGTATTGGTCTTCCCCACAACAATAGAACCTGCTCCCTCTAATCGCTCAACTAGTGGCGCGTCCCGATCAGGAATATAGTTGGAAAATGGAACCGAACCAAATGTATGTACTATCCCCTTTTTAAATGCAAACAAATCTTTCACTGCGACTGGGACGCCCGCACATGGGCCTATAATTTCCCCCCGTTCTATTCGATTTTCTAATACCTGTGCCGACTCCCTTGATTCTTCTTCTAATATTGTAATAAACGCATTTATTTTTGGATTAATTTTTTGAATTCGATCCAAGGTAGATCCAATGACCTCTGCCGGTGAGGTTTTTCTCTCTGCTACATTTTTTGCAATCTGCACCGCAGATTCACACACTTTCACTCTGACCTCTCTAAAATACTTATTGAAGTTTTCCAATTAGTAGATGCTTCCAAATCTTCTTGCCAACCTTCTTTCACCAGAATATCTGTACACAATATTTTGTCCCCTGGCCCTATCTCAATATCCGCCTTTTCATCCCATAACGCCATTCGTATTTCCCCGGTTCCATCTTGAATTCTGATATTCCTAACTTGGCCCTTTGTCCCATCCTTTCGATCAAATACTCTTGTTGGATCTGCTACTACGATGACACCTTGAATATCTGCGGTATCTCCGATTTCTAGCGTATTTATTTTGTTCGATTTTACAGAAAATTCAACCTCTCCTTCTACTATATTAACCGATCCCCCCTTGCCAACATGTAGTTCTAGTTGAGATTCTCGTTTCCGTATGTACCCTTTCGTCACTTCTATCGACTTCCCCTCTGTAATCGATTCTATTATTTGCGTTTGTTTGTCCCATAACACAAGCCTGATCCTCCCCGTCTCGTCACTTATCGTTATACTAGCCACTTTCCCTTCGGAACCATCTGACCTAGAAAACGTCCGTTCTGATTCAACCGATAGTATCCTTCCAACTACTTGCACATTAGATGCACCCGATATCAGATCTCCAATTTTACACTCATCCATGACATCCACTCGAATGTTTGTATCTTCATCTATTATACTTCGATTCACACTGACTTCGATTTCACCTTCACGTTCACGCGAAAATCCTTGTATTCGTAATACTTGTCCTATCTCTAATTCTTCTTCTATCGCTTTCGCATATTCATTCCAAAATGCCGCCCGTATCCTCCCCGTTTCATCCGCTAATTCAACGTTTAGTACATACCCTTTTTCTTCTTCTCCCTCTTTGTCGAACTCATGAATCTGGCCTATCGACATGACCTTTGCGATAAATCTAACCTCTTCATCTGAACCTGCCTTTACATCGCTAATTGCACATTGAACCTTTCCATTCTGCTCATACTCAATCAACATTTCTGCAACATCTTTATCGATCAAACCCCCCATTTGATTTACCTTTTCCTGCACTGTACTTTCAACCACATCTTCTACCTCTTCAGGCCCATTTGATTCCTTGTTGTCCACGTCGTCCATTTCTAAATTACTCCTCACTACTCGCACACTGGTGAAAGGTTTATCGCCTCATTTCTGCCAAATCTAGAAACAAAACTCTCTTTACAAAAAATATTGTAGTCTCTACTCTGTCCAATTAGGGTAGTGGACTATCCTACGGGCTTGCGGAGCCTGTGACCGGGGTTCGAATCCCCGATTGGACGTAAGCTTAGTTCTTGAACGTTACGTAGAAAAAAGGTTCGAATGTACGTTAATTTCTACAGAATTATATAATATCCGATATATTTCATTTTTTGGGGTTTCTTTTAATTATTCGCCAATCCAATTACCAACTAATATGCCACGAACCTATGGGCTAAGTGACACGAACAATTTCGCACATAAGGTTCCACATAAAGTCAAATATTGGGACAATGAGATGAATGGGAATGTAACTCCATTAGATGTCACTCCCGGATCTGGAAAAGATAGATTTTGGATCTGCGACATCAAGCACTCATATGAAGCAACACCGTATGAAATTCGTGGTAGAGCAGGCAGTGGGTGTCCTTACTGTTCAAACCCTCCCAAACTTATTTGGAATACTGCAAAACGAAGGAAAGAAGGACTTCACATACCTGCCATAGACCCCGAACCAAACAATGATGAAGAAGATCCTCGAGACAATCATTTAAAAAAATTCTGTCTAGACAACGTTGAGGAATATGGACATCTACCCGACGAATGGTATCCTGAGCATCCCGACTGGCCAGAAAATGC
>NZ_WTZR01000012.1:0-31665 GCF_009889665.1 Candidatus Hikarchaeum yamanae
GATCACGAGGATCATGGGGAAGAAGATACTAAGAAAGAAGTTCCAAAAGAGCAGGTTTCCTCGATTATAGCACCCGGGGTACCTACGTTTGAGATCCTATCAGAACATCCAAGGAAATGTATGAATGATAATGAGGTTGTAACTAAATTTGTAGACGTATTTGGAGTCTATGTGATTGCCCCAGAAGATGCAACGGATGAATATGTCCTGCATACTGCAAATGTATTGGCACAATACATAGACAATGACGAAGATGGGGTTCCAGATGATCCAAAGGTGTTGGATATACTTGTTGAGGGGGGTTTTGTTGCCCCAGTGTGGAAGAGCGATGACAGGGATAAATTTTGGGAAGCAAATAGGGGGACGCCTTGCGAGAATGGTCTAAGAACTGCTGCAAGCGTGTATTATGGTTCAGATAGTGGAGATAACTGGGCAATTGGTGGGATTGAAAAGTCCTATGAAGAAAAAGGAGTTCCAGGTCCGTGGGATACCAATATAGAAGAAATATGGCATATTGTTTCATATGGATGGTACGAAGCATATCCAGAATATTTTGGAGATAGAGAGGACAGATCCTCTAAACTTACTGTTGCGATGGACACGGCTCGTGGTGGTTACTTTAGAGAGACACCTAAGCAGTACCCAGACGGTGCTTGGTATATCTACGATAATGGGGAGGGTGGATATGGGGGTCAGGTCCACGAATATTTTTATTGGATAGTGGCGACAAACATTGGTGCATTGGATCCCGCGCTCACAGGTAAATGTGTGTTCACCGATTCAGAGGGAAATGGCCACCTCAATCCTGAATGGGGGATTTGTACACGCGAAGAGTTAGAGCAAAAAGACGTCTTAGCATTTGAACTGCTCAATGATTATGGGTTTAATCTTCCGACAGGGATACCGGATGGAAGTTACAAGAGTGAACCATAATAGGTAAGGGTCAAGTTTAATACAACTGGTCGAGAGGATAAATTAAGTATGCATTCATGGGAAGTTACATGTGTTGAATTGGGAGAAGAAAGTAAGCATGATGATTGCAGGGCTATTGAAAAAATTGGATTTAAAGTTGCAAGTCAGATACGAAAAAGAAATGTGGATCAGGCATGCAGCATGATAGAATCAGATCTAACAAGATATCACGTAGTAGTAAATGGTGAAGAAATAGCACTAGTATCTGCAGTTTCAGGTGAGAAAAGATATGTTCGTACAGGAGGATCTGACACGTCAGAGGATCCGCTCATGAAGCTTGGAAACTGTGAATAGAAGTAAGTGACAATCTCTTAGTTTAAAGGAATTTTTTGACGTGATCGGTTACTTCGGATGGGGTTTGTCCAACAGAAACTCCTGCAGCTTCAAGGGCTTTAATTTTTGATTGGGCAGTTCCGGTTCCGGTCCCAGAAACGATAGCGCCTGCATGACCCATACGTTTTCCAGGTGGTGCCGTCCTTCCTGCGATAAATCCAACAACTGGAGTGGTCATATTCTCTTTTATAAAATCAGCAGCTTGTTCTTCATCTTCACCACCGATTTCTCCACACATAACGACTACCTTAGTATCTGGATCAGCTTCAAATAGTTCGAGGCAATCGATAAAATTTGTTCCAATTATAGGATCTCCACCAATACCAATTACAGTGGTTTGTCCGAGATTGGAATTGGTTAAATTTGAAGCAACTTGGTAAGTAAGGGTCCCGGACCGTGAAACAAGACCGACTGGACCGGGGGTAAAAATATCACCTGGTAAAATTCCTAGTTTTGTTTCTCCAGGAGTGAGGATTCCGGGGCAATTTGGACCCAAAAGTCGGGCGTGGGGAGGGATGGAAAAATTAACTTTCATCATATCGTGAGAGGGAATGCCTTCAGTAATGGCAACGACGAGTTCAAGTGAGGTATCGAAGGCTTCAAATAAGGCATCTGCAGCGAATGCGGGTGGTACAAAAACGACTGAAGCATTAGCATCATTTTCATCCATAGCGGAATCAACAGTATCATAGATAGGAATTCCATTGAAATCCAATCCGCCTTTTCCAGGTACCACACCTGCAACTACATTGGCACCATAGTTTATCATTTGTTCAGTGTGGAATGCACCCTGACCCCCGGTAATTCCTTGAACAATTATTCGAGTGTCTTTATTCACCAATATGCTCATTTCAATCGCCTCCTTTTGATGCCAATTCAATGGCACGTTGAACAGCGGATTCAAGTGTCGATTCGACGGTTAGGTGGTCTGTATTTAGAATCTCCATTCCCTCTTTTGCATTTGTTCCGTCGAGGCGAACTACAATCGGTTTTGGAAGTGTATCAAAATTTTCAAGTGCGTCGTTTATTCCCTGAGCCACTTCATCCCCTCGAGTTATACCTCCAAAGATGTTGAAAAGTATTGAATCAACATTTTCATCTTCAAATAAAATCTCAAGTGCATTTTCGACTCTAACTGAGTTTGCCCCACCACCGATATCAAGGAAGTTGGCTGGTTTCCCACCGTAATGGTCAACTAGATCTAGTGTAGTCATAACCAGTCCGGCTCCATTTCCAATAATTCCAATATTACCGTCTAAACGGACATAATTAAATCCGTATAGATCTGCTTTTGATTCCAATTTATTGTTGTTTCTTATATCCCGGAGATCGGCTAATTTTTTCTGTCGGAAAAGTGCATCGTCTTCTATGTTCAAGACTGCATCTGTTGCGATCACATCTCCGTCCTTGGACACCATTAGAGGATTAATTTCGGTTTCGGTCGCATCGGAAGTTTCCCAAATGTTGTAAAGAGACAGAAGTATGTTGGCGACTTTATCAGTTAGTGTTGGAGAAATTCCAGCATCCAGTACTGCAGTTTTAGCTTGAGAATCGGAGAGACCGAGTAAAGGATTTACATAAGTTTTAGATATGGCATCAGGAGTGGATGATGCTACTTGTTCGATGTCGATACCACCTTCAGAAGACACCATGGCTACGGGCATTCCAGAACTTCGATCGAGAGTGACTCCAAGATAGATTTCATCTACGAAATCAATAGCCTGTTCTACCAAAACTTCATATACCAGATAGCCTTTCAGGTCCATTCCTAATATTTTATTTGCAGCTATTTCGGCTTCGTTATCATTTTGCACCAGGGTGATTCCTCCCGCTTTGCCTCGGCCACCAACATGGACTTGTGCTTTGATCACTGCGGGATAGCCTATTCGATTGGTTTCCTCTAATACTGTTTCAACAGAATTGGCCAATCCAGACGGAGGGATTGGAATTCCCCCGTCTGAGAAAATAGATTTTGCTTGATATTCATGCAAACGCATTGATGTAAAGTGAAACCCTGTGGATGTTAAATCTCATGATTTGATAAAAAGTCTATTTTGAATAGAATATGATGATTTATCCGCATGGGAATGGTATAGTAATCATGCGAAAGGTGTGCTTCCATAAGTATGGGGGAGTGGAGGTTTTACAATTAGAAGAAATAAAATCTCGGAAACTAGAGGGGGGAGAAATTAGAATCAAAACTAAGGCGATTGGGGTAAATCCCGTTGATACTTATTTTCGAGGAGGTGCATACAAAGTGCCCCAGCTTCCATGGACACCGGGATCGGATTTTGCAGGAGTAGTGGAGGAAATAGGATCTAAAAAAAGCGATTTAAAAGTGGGAGATCGAGTGTACGGTACAGGGCTAGGTCGAGACATAGATGGGACATATTCAGAATCCATCATAGCTCCACAAAATAATCTGGCTGTGCTCCCAGATCAGATTGAATTTGAAGAAGGTGCTGCGATTGCACTAGTAGGAGTTACGGCTTGGCGTGCACTTGTAGATCATGCGAATCTAATATCTGGTGAAAAATGCCTAATACATGGGGGAAGTGGGGGGGTGGGGCACGTTGCTGTTCAAATAGCGGAGGGGATTGGAGCAGAAGTAACTACCACTGCTAGATCAGAATACCATGAAAAATTAAAGCAATTGGGGGCGAAACATGTTTTTGACTACAATGTGAATAATCTTACAGAATTGATTGGGAATACAGGGCAGATGGATGTAATCCTCGATCATCGGTGTGATGAGTATATGGAATTGAATATCCAAGTTGCTAGTAAAAATGCAAGGATAGTAGGCATTGGGCAAGAAGATACCCAAGTAATAATTCCAAACTTTGCAATTGCTCGGGCGAAAGAGTTAGAGCTGTACATGATGAGCATGTTCAATACTCCAAATATTAGTACTATTTTGGATGAGATTTCTAAAATGATGGTAGAAGGGTCACTAGAAGTTTCCTTAGCAAAAAAATATCCACTAGAAGCGGCGGGAGAAGCCCAAGAGAGGATATATAGTCAAAGTAATATGGGAAAAATTGTGATTATTCCCTAAGGAAAATGCAATGGAATGCAGGGAAATTATTAAAATTGTAAGTTATATTTATTAAAAGCAATATATCGTATGCCATATTTGGTCAGCTTTTTAAAGGGGAGATTAATAGAAGAGGTAGAAAGTCAACTTCGCTGTGAGATGCGGATTGTTTGGTGGTTATAAATGGTATCTGGTGAACAAATTAACAAAAGTAAAAGCATACAGCAACAAACGGGGAAAACGTTCTATTTTGCTACTTTGTTACTACCTAGAAGGGTCAGATATGCAACTCATATTTTATACGCATTTTTTAGGATTGCAGATGAAGTTGTAGATACATCCGAGAACAAAAATTCTCGGACTAAAATTAAACAGCTCGATGAGATACAAGAAGCAGTTCTGGGCAAATCTTTAACAGAAGATCCGTCCCTAAAAGCATTTGAGGAATTGAGAAGGAGATACGACATTCCAACTACAGAAATAGTAGCATTTTTAGAGGCCATGCGGATGGATATTTCTAAAAACAGGTATACAACTTTCGAAGAAGTAGAGGAGTATATGCGGGGTTCTGCGGTTACTGTTGCAAATATGATGGTATCGATCATGAAAGTGGAAGAGACTGAAGAGATTACTAGATCTGCCGCAGCTTTAGGAAAGGCATTCCAATTGACGAATTTCCTCAGGGATGTAAGAGAAGATATTATAGAGTATGATCGATCATACATGCCGAAGGAAACGCTCGAAAAGTACGGAGTGGAATACAAAAATATAGAAGATCTAGAATTTTCAGAATCGTTTGCAGAAGTGATGCGGGAAGAAATTACTAGGGCTGAGGAGTTTTATAGAGAGGGAGTTGAGGGAATCAAATATTTACCGGAAGATTGTCAATTTGCAGTGTTATTGGCATCTATTTTATATGCAGATCACCATCGTTTGATCGTAAATCAGGAGTATGATGTTTTGACTCGAAGATCTACATTGAGCATGCCTGACAAAGTTGCATGTTTAATCAAAGGTTGGTGGCATTTGAGAGTGACAAAAGATCCTACAACTACATTTTATTTATCCACCAGAATGTCAAATGGCGTGATGGAAGAAAATCAACATGATGGGAAGGTTTTAGGTCGTGTTTTTGATGTGAAGGGATTGTTAATTAACTTTCAAAAATGAGGAGATCAAAGTGTCCGATAAATCTGCCGTTATAATTGGGGCCGGTGTAGGAGGGTTATCATGTGCGTGTTACTTGGCGCAAGAGGGTATGCAAGTAACAGTGGTAGAAAAAAATGAGCAAATAGGAGGGAGGGCTTCTGTTTTAGAGAAAGGTGGATTTAAATTCGATATGGGTCCGTCATGGTATCTTATGCCAGATGTATTCGAGAGATTTTTTGAATTTTTTGATCGGAAGCCAGAAGATTACTATGAGATAATTCGATTAGATCCACATTACAGGATATTTTTCAAGGATCAAAAAACGGTGGACATAGTTGCTGATGTTGAACAAAACAAGCTTGTGTTTGAACAAATAGAAAAAGGTGCCGGAGAGGCTCTTGGGAGATACCTAGATAACTCCAAAAGAACTTATGAATTGGGTATGCAAAATTTTGTGTATAAAGATAGGCCACGTTTGAGGGATTACATAAGCTTGGATGTATTATTAAATGCGAATAAAATAAGCTTATTTGGTTCTATGCAGAAACACGTTAACAAGTATTTTTTAGATTCGAAGTTGCAACAAATTATGCAATATACGTTGGTATTTTTAGGAGGATCTCCAAAGAATACTCCGGCTTTGTACAACCTAATGAGTCATGTTGATTTTAATTTGGGAGTATACTACCCGGAAGGGGGGATTGGGAAGGTTATATCTTCTATTTCAGAATTGGGAAAAGAATTGGGAGTAACATATAAGCTAGGTTTCGAGGTAGATTCAATTGAAAATGAAAATGGTTTATTTTCTGTGAAAAGCAAAACGGGGGGAGAAATAAAATCAGATGTGGTAATCAGCAATGCAGATTATAATCATACAGAACAAGTTTTACTCCCGATAGAAAAAAGACAATTTGATGAGAAATATTGGGAATCTCGAACTTATGCCCCATCTGCGTTTTTAATATATCTGGGTGTGGAAGGGGATATCGATCCATTAATTCACCATAATCTAGTCCTCCCTACAGATTGGGATGGTCATTTTGAAGAAATATTTACTAAACCTACATGGCCAACAGATCCTGCATATTATATATGCGCACCTTCGGATACTGATGATTCAGTTGCCCCAGAGGGATGTAGTAATCTATTCATATTAGTTCCCATAGCAGTGGGAATTAAAGATGGGAAGAAAATGAGGAAGGAGTACAGAGACAAAATATTAGCAGATGTTGCAGAAAATGTGGGTGTGGATATAAGAAATAGAATAATACTAGAAGAGCATTTTTCCATATCCGATTTTTCTAGGCGGTATAATAGTGCAAAAGGATCAGCTCTGGGGTTGGCGCATACATTAATTCAAACGGGCCCCATTAGACCAGATAATCGTTCGAAAAAAATGAAAGGCATGTATTTTACAGGTGGGTATACTAGACCTGGTATTGGAGTTCCTATGTGCCTAATAAGTGGAGAACATACAGCAAAAGCCGTTATTGAAGATTTAGAGAGATAAATATGAATGTAGAAAGGTATATGAAGTTAATTGCGACTTCACGGCCTAGATTCTGGTTGTATTTAGCGGGTCCGGCACTAGTGGGTGCTGCATATGGGATAGATACGGTTGCTGGTCTGATGAGAATGGAAGTTGTTCTGATTATATTGTATTTTTTGATTCCAGCTAACTTCTTAGTCTACGGAATTAATGATATATTCGACTCGAAGATTGATCAAAAAAATCCAAAAAAGAAATCTAAAGAGACTCAATACAGAGGGGGGATTGAGTTGCCTATTTTGGTGATATTGAGTATAATTTTAGGGGTGGCATTAATGAGTATGCTTACCGCGAATTCCATTCCGTGGATGATTGGTTTTCTATTCCTAAGCTGGGCATATAGTGCACCTCCATTTAGATTCAAAACGAAGCCGGTCTTTGATTCTTGCTCAAATATTTTGTATATATTTCCAGGAGTTATTACGTACATAGTAGTTTCAGGCTCCAGCCCACCATGGCTTGCAATAATAGGAGGATGTTTTTGGGCGATGGCGATGCATACTTTCTCGGCCATTCCCGATATTGCACCAGATAGGGAATCAAAGATTGAAACACTGGCCACATCGCTGGGTCAAATGGGATCCATAGTCTACTGTGGAAGTTGTTGGTTGATTGCTTCAGGATTATTTGCGATGGTAGATATCAGATTAGGGATACTTTTGTCAATTTATTTGGTAGTATTGGGAGTGATAATGTTGAGAAAAATAGAAATTGGAGTAGCATATTGGTGGTATCCAAGAATTAATGCGATAGTAGGGTTTCTCCTAGTTATTGGGGGGCTTTTGAGGATTGCAACGTGAGAGAAAAATTAGAATTATTAGTACGTGAAAATCGTTTGGTTTTGGCGATAGTGATGCCAATCGTAGGGGCCGTATTACTAGTTGCAAGTGAAGAGATGATATTGCCAGCTTGGCTTTCATTTAATCCATACATTGTGTTGATGGGGACTGCATTGATGAGATTGCCACTAATTGTTGCAATCATGCCACTTATAAATAGAAGAAATGGTGTGTTGTTATTACTATTGACAGTTTATGTATACATAATTGAATTTATAGGCATAAATCATGGATGGCCATATGGTAATTTCCAATACTTAGTTGAATTGGGACCTATGGTTTCGGGGATTCCAATGGCACTCCCGCTATTTTTCATCCCGCTGGTGTTGAATGGTTATTTGTTAACATTGTTAATCGTTAAAAAGTCGAGGTTGGATCGAAAAATAATAATCCCAATGGCTATTGTATTAGTCATTTTGATAGATTTGGTTTTAGATCCTGCTGCAGTTTCTCTTGGTTTTTGGTCTTATGGAGAGGGGGGAGAATTTTATGGAGTCCCGCATACAAATTACCAAGGATGGTTAATTAGTGGAGGAATAGCGGTGTTGGTGGTTAACAGTATGTTTGATAGAAAAAAACTTCTGGCCCGTATTGATCAGTGTGAATTTGGACTAGATGACATGGTTAGTTTTGTATTATTATGGGGTTTGGTTAATACGTTCTATGGTAATTGGATTCCAAGTGCGATTGTAGGAATTCTTATCGTTGGTTTGTGGTGGGTGGATCGAATTGATATTGCAAGTATTGTGAACAAAAATAACTGAATATAAATTTTTGGAGATACAGAAAAGGGCATGGATGAAATGAAAAGTCGGAGGGAGATCCTTCAGATATCGAGTTTGGGGGTATTGGGTTTAGTGGGATGTATGGGAAATTCAAAAGCAGATAAATGTTTAGACGGGACTGAGAAAGAGAAGAATGAATATCAAGAGGGGAATGGTACGGAAGGAGGATGGCCTCATTTTGGATGCAATCTTACAGGAGATCATAAAAATTATGGAGCAAATCCAAATTCGGATGCGATGGAATTGGCGTGGGATAATAGATTGTCTATTTCGAGTACGTCGGCCATGCGGCCATTAATAAGAGATGATGTGGTGTATGTGGGGTGGCAATCGATCACAGGAATTGGGAAGCTATACGCATTAGATGCTAATCGGGGGGAACAAAAATGGGTTGCGGAGTATGAAGGTGGAGCACTTTTGCCAGGATCAGTTATGGAAGATAGCATATATGCAGGGAGCCCAGATGGAATTCACTCTTTTAGTGTAGAGACGGGGGAGTTATCATGGTCATTCCGTCCGGAGGGCGACTGGAAATTCGTAGGAGGAGTTAGAGGAATTGATAAATTATATGCGTTTGGGATTAGTAAAAATAAGATAGACGGATTGTATGCGGTTGATCCAGAGACAGGGGAGATAGAATGGGAATTTAGATCAAGTGATATATCCGGTCTTTTTGCAGTCCAAGGGGATTCGGTATATACAGGAGGGGGTGGCAACATCCATAGAATTTCAAAAGTTGATGGATCAGAAATCTGGTCGGTTCCGATGGGGTATGGATATAAAAGTGGGCAAATTGTTGCAAATGGAGAGACTATATACGCAACTGGGAAATCGAATCAGGAGAAGGAGGAGAAAATATTTGCAATAGATGATTCTTGTGGGCAGATGGAATGGTCGGTTGTATCGAAGGATGAAAAGTCATGGATGGGCATGGCCGCAAATCCAGAAGAACTCTATGTTTCTGTTCAAAGGGAGGGTACAAAAAATGCATATGGAACTGCTGAAATGATCGCACTGGATCGAGATGGGGGGTCGAGGTTATGGACTATAAAATTAGAAAATATGAGATATGCGTCTGTTGAATTGGGGAATCCAATAATAGTAGGTGACGAGATATATGTGGGCGGGTTGCAAAGAAGAGCAAACAGATCAGATATTGCATATTTCAACGTGATTGGGATTGATCTGCCTGAAGGAACACCAGTCCCAGGTCAAACTCACAGAAGAGAAATAGATAAGACGATAAAGATATCCGAGGAACCCATGTATGTGAGTCCTCCGTCAATTGTAGCGGGGAAAGACACAATATATACTTTAGCGGGCGGAGTGATATCGGCGATGAGATGAAAAATAAAGGGGCTAGATTTAAAGGTAGACTTGTTTAATATCAGAAGGACTTGCTCTCCTAACTATAGAGCTAATTATATCCGAAGATCCTGAAAGATTATTAGAATCCCCATCTAGTACCAAGATTTTAGCTTCCCGGTCGGGTTCGAGGATACCATAATTAAGATCGAAAATTGTTGCCCCGGAAGAAGTGGCCATTCGTAGGATTTCGCGGGGGTCTATATCAAAGAGTTTTGAAACAAACGCCATTTCACGGAAAAGAGAAGGGCTATTTAGCATTACGTTGTCGGTTCCGAGTGCAATAGTAGTGTGGCAAAGTAAATCTTCGATGGGAGGAAGTCCAACTCCAGTGACGATATTTGAACGGGGGCAGATGACAACTGGTGTATTGGTATTTTGTAGATGGTCGAGGTGTTCAGAAGTTGGATGGACCATATGAACCACAAAGTCGGGTTCCAATGCTAGCGCAGTTTCTATATCGGTTTTATCGCGTTCACCCGCATGAATCCCAAATAATTTATTTGCGGTTTTGGTTGATTGTCGTTCGTGGGTAAAATCAGAATCTCTAGACCCACTAGCTCCAAATCCATCTGCAATATCCAAAACATCAATTGTTTCTCTGCCTAAAACGATCGCATCCACGTTGGAATTGGAGTGTGCTTTTTGTAGCATGTTGACGCCGTCAACGCCACCTTCACGGAAATCGGCGAATGCAGCCACCCCAGTACTTTCCATCAGATTGATAGACTTCCTCATTTGAGAGATTAGATCGTCAGGGGTTGCTGCAGCTAATAGACGGTGTTTAAGCCCATCAGGGGGTGCTACTAAGTCATCTAGAGATAATCCGGATCCGGCATCTTTTGCTATTGAATCTCCAATGTGAGTATGGGAATTTATGAAAGCTGGAAGAATTATGTCAGTACTAGAGTTAGCTTCTTCTTCTATATGGGAGATGCGACCATTCTCAATGGTAATAGTGCCTTCGATTAAATCAAATTCATGGCCAAAAAGGATTGTGCCCTGAAGCTGCATAATCACACTTTGCTAGGTAGAGACTTGAATGAGTCGCATGTGTATTGTTAGTTAATGAATTTATCAAGACTAAAATTTTTCTTTGATCGCATAGATATCAGGTGCCCATTTGTTTCGAGATTGAGTTCGTTTTCTGCTGCACTTCCGACTCGGTCTACTAGATTTGTTGGAGCATATACACCGAGACGCCATTGTTCTTTTTGGGCATCCTGCAATGCATCGATGAGGGGAGAATGGTCATGGAGCATGCGAATTTCGTCTCCAACTTTAATTTTTATTTCTTTTGCAGTTGTCGAAGGGGAAGATGGTATATCTATTATTACAGATTGACTATCTATATTGAGTTTAGAGGCTATACGGTTTTCAAATGTATGAATAGAATCATAATCCGCGTTGATGACATCGTCAGGGACATCTTTCATTTCGGCCCAGATTGCTCGTTTGTAGAGATTTCGATTGGAAATTCGCTTCTCGAGAGGGGCGGTTATTGAATTCGATCGAAGGGCGGCGTGTAAATCGTGATCGTCCATATTGCGGAGGTCATTTTCTTTTATAACTTTGGAATCTAGTAAAAACTCAGTTGCTCGGCGTAGTATCGATTTTGAGATTCGTGCTACGTGATGATTGTATACAGTGGGACCCATAAGTGTTCTAGCAAGAAGGAGATTTTCGGCGGCTTGAACATTTCCACCAGATGCCGATAAAACTAATTCATCGTCGATGAAAGTCAGCTCCCGGACTAATCGTCCGTGGTCAATGGCGCCGTAAGGAACTCCCGTATGATGGGCATCACGAACCAGATAATCCATCCGGTCTACATCAATTGAACTAGAGATTATTTGGCCATATTGTCCTTTTCCGATGATTAAATTTGCGATCAGATTGGCATCTAGATTGTGTGTTTCAAGGACTGAGCAGAGGGGGGAAGAAGTAAGAAGCTCTTCTATATTTTCATGTTCAAAACCGATTCTATGGTTAAGCAAGGGTTCAATGTTATGACTATATGGAGAGTGGCCAATGTCATGAAGCATTGCTGCGGCCCGTATATGATTAGCTATTTCCGAGGGGATTTCGAGGTGATTAGTGACCTCGCATGCTAGATGATAAACTCCAATACTATGTTCGAATCTTGTGTGATTTGCAGAGGGATAAACAAGAGAGACAGTGCCCAACTGTTTTATGTGCCGTAACCGTTGGACAGGAGAGGTATCTAGTAGATCCAATGCGAGTCCATCAATAGTGATATGATCATGGACACTGTCTTTAATAGTTTTCATCTAGAAAGGGATAGAATAGGATAACATATAAGTAATAACATATAGAACGATAAGTGGCGAAATATAGGATAAAATTAACACAAAATAAAAGGATGAAACTATTATGATTACTTTGCTTTCAGGGGGAACTGGGACGCCAAAATTATTGTCAGGGATGGCTCAAAAATCAGAGACGATTGTCATAGGGAATACAGGAGATGACGTTGAGATAGGGGACTTGTTAGTTTGTCCAGACTTGGACACTGTGATGTATTTATCAGCAGGAATATTGGATCAAAAGAAGTGGTGGGGGATAAAAGAAGATACTTTTGATACACATGGACGTGTGGTGGGGCTAGCAAAACAAAATGGATGGGATGGGAATCCAAATTTTTTGAAGAAAAACGAACAGATAAGTGGGAGGAGAATAGCAAATTGGCGTAGATTTTCTGGAGCGGAAGAGTTCATGAAAATTGGGGATCGGGATCGTTTGATACACAAGCTTAGATCGTGTTTGATCGAAGAGGGGAAGACACTGACGGAAGTCACAGAAAATCTATGTTCAGTGTTGAAAGCTGGTGTAAAATTACTTCCTATGAGTGATGATCCTGTGTCTAGCATTTTGAGGACAGATCGGGGAGAGATGCACTTTCAGGCTTTTTGGGCAGGGTGGAAAGGAAAACCAGAGGTAGAAAGTATCGAGTTCAGAGGATCTGAGGCGGCTAAAGCAACCAGGCTAGTTGTAGATGCACTGAAAAATGAAGTTATCATCGGTCCGTCAAATCCAGTAACTAGTATTGGCCCTATTTTGTCATTGAAAGGGGTTGAAGAATTGCTATCAGAAACCAAAGTCGTTGCAGTGTCTCCGTTTATAGGAGGTGAATCTTTTTCGGGTCCAATTAAGAAGTTGATGATAGCAAACGGGTATGATGCGAATACAGCAGGTTTGATGAAGATGTATCCATTTGTCGATGCGTTTGTAATAGATTCCACTGATAAAACAAAAATGGATCGTCCAGTAGTAAAAACGAATATAAGAATAGATGGCAAAGTGGATGCAGTTCGAGTATACGAATCATGCCTAAAGGCGTTTGAAGAGGTGGATAAAAAATGAAAAAATGGCCGTTTGAAATTGAAGGTATTGTAGAAGTGGTAGTGACGACGTGTGATGCGTCGAAGGGTTGGAATGTTGCGCTGTTGGGATTGCGAGGGGGAGAAATTATCACTGCTAGGACGTGGGGTAGGACAAGAACGCGTGAAAATTTTAGCAAGGGGAGAGACGCATACGTTCATTTTGTGCGTGATGCGGTTTTGTTTGTAGAAGCTGCACTTTGTATTAAAGAACAAAAAGATCCACATATAGAGGGGTCGTACGCCTGGGCGAAAATAGAAGCAATATCGAGGGGAGGGGGGAGAGAAAGAGGTACAGAATGGGAGGATTGGGATATAAATATACGAGAGGGCCAGATAGTGAAGGAAGAAGTCCCCATAGTGAATAGGGGGCATAATGCAATTATAGAAGCAACAGTCATAGCATCTAGGCTAAGGATATCCCAAAGTAGAGAAAAAGATCTGCAAAAAATTGAAAGTTTGTTGAAAATTGCAGAAAAATGTGGTAATGTGCGTGATTGTGAGGCGAAGGTTCTAGTTGAAAGACTAGTTTTTCAAAATTTTGAAGGGGATAAACAAAGAAAAAAGTTTTAGCGTTGCAAGTTCTCGCAAAGATGCTAATCGGAAGAATAGGAGGAAAATATGGGACGCTATCGAGCTACAGTGGAAAGTGATATTGTGTATGTAGAGGCGGACTTGGGGCGAATAAAGGTGGGTCCTTTGAATACAATAATAGAGATCATAGGAGGTCCATCTTGGACGATTAGGTATGATGATCAGGAACGGGCTAGAATGGATCTAGATACGTCAGACGAGGGGTTGACTATTGATGTGAGAGATACTATTGAGGCGATGACATTTGGAGGGAAATTTCTAATGACATTAAGATCACAACCGGAAATTATTCCGGGGGGAAATAGAGATACAGTTTCACCAAGATTGGGCTTGTTTATGGGTCGTTTGATAGAAAATCTAGAATACGGAGTTAGATAAAGCAAGACCATATTGGGATGATGTCTGATTAGATGAGTTTAAGCCAGAGAATTGACAAACCGGAAGTATGCCAATCAAACCAGCCTACGTCAAGCGTATTTCTCGGGAGTTAATAGAAAGATATCCTGAAAGGTTCTCAGATGATTTTGAGGAGAACAAAGAAACGGTTACACTTGTTACTAATGTTGAATCCAAGAGGGTGAGAAACAGGATAGCAGGATACGTAACGAGAAAAAACAGAAAAAACTAGTAAATGAAAGCGAGACGTGAACCGGAGTTCTATGCGTCAGAGTATCATAATCGTTTTGTCCATCGTCGCACTATCCTGCTAACATGGTAGTTTCGGTAGGTATAATTGGGGCCACGGGAGTCGTTGGTCAACGGTACATACAGTTAATCGAAAAACATCCGCTTTTTGAAATCAAGGTTGTTACCGCCAGCGACAGAAGTGTTGGAAAGTCATACCGGGATGCGGTTAACTGGGGATTGGACACACCCATGCCTAATGACATATCGAAGTTTGAAGTGAAACCAACAGATGCGAAAAGTATTCCAGAAGAAGTGGAAATCTTATTTTCAGCACTTCCCTCTCAAATTGCCTCAAAAGCAGAGCCTGAATTGTGTAAAGAAGGATATATCATTGCATCTAATTCGTCGAATGAAAGAATGAGCGAAGATGTTCCGTTGATCATTCCAGAAATAAATGCAGATCATCTAGATTTAATTGAAATTCAACAAGATAATAGGAAATGGGATGGGGCTTTAATCAAAAATCCCAATTGCTCTGTAATAACACTAGCACCAACATTAAAGGCATTAGACGCATTTGGGCTCGAGAGAGTTCATGTTGCAACACTCCAGGCTGTTTCAGGGGCAGGGTATGAAGGTGTCAAATCGATGCAGATTTTAGACAACGTTATTCCATTTATCCAAAGTGAAGAAGAAAAATTGGAAACAGAACCTCAGAAGATACTAGGAGGGTTAGAAGGGGATAAGATTTTAATGCACAATATGGAGGTATCGGCTTCGTGTAATCGTGTGGGGGTAATAGATGGACATTTGGAGAATGTTTGGGCAGAAACCGAAGAAAAAGTCACAATTGAAAAGGTTAAAAATGCATTTAAGAAATTGAAAGGATTGGAGCTTTACTCATCTCCTGATGTGTTCATAGAAGTTTTTGAGGAGGAAGACAGACCCCAACCTAGATTAGACAGGAATCTAGGGGAGGGGATGTCCATTTCAGTAGGGGGTATTAGGGAAACATTGAGTGGAATCCAATACAACTGTTTGGCTCATAACACCATCAGGGGGGCTGCGGGTGCTAGCGTATTAAATGGGGAACTTTTAATGGGTAGTAAATGGTTCTAAGTAGGGAATTAATTTACAAAGGTCGATGTTCAATTTGGAAATAGAAATGGGAAGAATTTCCGATATGAGTTAATAGGCTTCGGAAGAGATAGTCATTTGATGGGAGATATCAAAAATATCGTTCTTCGTGAAATTTTTGAGAGTGAATTTTCCCAATATCCTCTTTCGAACTATGTTGGAGATTTTTATATGGCAGTGGATGGATCATTCAGGGGGGAAACAAGTGGATTGGGAGTTATCATAGAAACTTACCAGGGGGAGAATGTGTTGAAGATTTCTCAGCAAGGGAATTTTCCAGACAGCAACGCGGCAGAATATGGGGCACTCAAAATTGGGTTAGAAACTTTACTGGGATTTGTAGATCAAAATTGCAGAATCGGGATTATAACAGATCATGATCGGCTCTCCGCAAATATTAATACCATATCAAGAGGGAGAGAAAGGATGGATTTTGAAGACAGAATTTCAGTTCCGAGAACTGTTAAAAAGGATTGGAAGGCAATAATCAAATTCGCTGATATGTGTCAACAAGTAAGATCTGTTTGTATTAAATCTAAAGAAAACCCAGCGCATCGCCTGGCGAACTTAGTTGGTGGATATACGACATATGGGAATGCAGAAAATCAAAGAACTGAGATTCCACCACCTTCTAGAATCGTGCGTTAAGAATCAAAGTGAATTGAGGGCCATATCGTTTGCCATCTGGGATTTTTTGAGCCTAGATTCAAGATTTTTTCGATAGTCATCGAGGTCAATTGAATGCCGAGCTACTCCAGATGTAATCGCAGCTTCAGCAACTTTAGGTGCTACTTCAAATAGGACACGGGGGTCAACTGGTTTTGGGATGATATAGTCAGGTCCGAACTCTATTTTTTCACCACCATATGCTTCAATTACGTCGTCTATAACATCTTTTTGGGCGAGATCTGCTAGGGCCTGTGATGCAGCTACTTTCATATCTTCATTTATATCTTTTGCACGTACATCCAACGCTCCACGGAAAATGAAGGGGAAACCAAGAACGTTGTTAACCTGGTTTGGGAAATCAGATCGTCCCGTTGCCATGATTACAGTGTCATCTCTAACAGCTTTTGCTTCGTAATATCCTATCTCCGGATCGGGATTTGCCATTGCAAATATGATGGGATCGCTTGCCATTGACTGAACCATTTCTTCACTGACTAGTCCTCCGACAGATAGACCCACGAAGACATCTGAGTCAACCATGGCGTCAGCGATATTTCCATCTTCTTCGCTCGCAAATTCTTGTTTATATTCATTGATGTCTTCACGACTCTTTGATAAGATTCCTTTGGAGTCAACCATGACTATGTTTTCTTTTTTTGCACCTAAAGAGACGTAAAATTTTGCAGTTGCAATTGCACTTGCGCCAGCTCCAGAGAATACAATTTTAAGATTAGAGATATCCTTGGAAATTATATCTGCAGCATTGAGTAATGCAGCTCCAGAAATTATTGCAGTTCCATGTTGATCGTCGTGGAACACAGGGATATCAAGTTTGGATCGTAATTGCCGTTCGATCTCGAAACATTCCGGTGCTTTAATATCCTCTAAATTGATCCCCCCGAAGGTTGGTTCAAGTGCTTTTACAGTGGAAACAACCTCTTCGACAGTAGTTGGGCTTATCTCGATATCAAAAACGTTTATATCGGCAAATCTTTTGAAGAGGACTCCTTTACCCTCCATGACAGGTTTCGATGCAGAAGGACCAATATTACCCAGTCCAAGTACTGCAGTTCCATTTGAAACAACTGCTACGAGGTTTCCTTTCCCAGTATAAACATAGGAATCTTCTTCGTTATTGTGTATCTCCATGCAGGGGGCAGCTACGCCAGGGGAATATGCCAAGGTGAGGTCCCATTGTGTGTTAGCGGGTTTTGTAGTAAAAATGGCCAATTTTCCGGGAGGGTCTATCTTATGGTAATTAAGTGCTTCATCTTGCATGGATGTTTCTTCGTTGTTCATAACAATAATGGGGGATATGGGGAAGTAAAAAGGATTCTATACGTATAAGATTGGAATTCACTAGCCGTAAAAACAATGAAGGTACTAAATTAAGTAGAAATAAGTAGATACAAGACAACATAGATCATGAAGTCTTATTTTTTAAAAATAGTTACCAGTCTAACGTTTATTCTGTTGATGGTGGGAGTCTATACTAAAGAAGTGGGAGCGGATTTGACGTGTGGCATGAAATGGCCAATGTGTGATGGTGCAATATACGGACTATTCCCCGCAAATTTACCTAGCGCGATCGAATGGTCACATCGTTTTTTGGCGCTTGTTGTGGGAATATTGATACTAGTTGCATTGTATAAATCATGGGAGATTCATGGGAGTAAATCTAGGATAACGAAAGCCGTGTTGTTGGCGGTTCTACTGCTTCCAATGCAAGTGATACTAGGTGCTTTGACGGTAGTAAAATTCGAGTTGTTCTCCAGAGGTGACAGAATTTTGTTTGAGCCGTTGATTAGTGTGTCACACAATGCAATTGGGGTAGTGATATTAGTTTCATTGTTCGCTGCTATGTTATGGGAACGAGAACTATAAGTGAAAAATAAAAAGGAGAAAATTTACAGAAAATTTGACAAGTCGGACTGAGAGGGTTGTTCGTCTGGAGAGGGTTCGGAGTTCTCAATATGGGATGAATCTTGAGGAGATGGAAATACATCTGGAGAAGAATTTTCAACGTGATTTTCGGAGTCTCGTAGCGTGGTTGCTTCGTCAAGTATCTCTTTAACTTTTTTGGTGGTTTTTCCAGATCCAGTTAGATAAGAGATCGTATCGAGTTCTAATTCATACGCTGCAGCTACATGAATTGTCAAAAGTCGATTTTTGCAATTTTGAACCATAGTTTTTAACAAGGGCATTATTTCTATTCGGGAAGTTCCAACACTGATCCCACTCATTTTGGAGATTGATTTTGCGACAGTATCCCGGAGATCGCGAGAGCCTCTAGATGCACCTAGTCTTTGCCAGTATCGAGGAGGGCCATATCGCGTCCATCCACCTTTTGGAGAGGGGTTTCGGGATGCTGCAACTCCCGCGACCATTATATCTCGGGCATATCTCCAATAAGAGTAATTCTGAGTTGTGCGAGTACGAGTGAGCCACGTTTCGGCGCGAGATAGATGGGCATAGGCGCGAGACAATTCGGAGCTATCAAAATCTTTGGGTACGTTTTCATCTATCCAGGATAAAAGGTTGTCTGGTGTTTCATTGACATCGTAAGATGATATGAGTGCATCTCGGGGCTCCAAATTTTTGAAGAGATTATTTAAGAAATCAAATATATTTTCTTCACGGTTTCGAGAGCTAGTTACTATATTTTTCTGAGCCAGACTTCCATCTGTAGACACAGTGGCCTGTAAGTCATTTATGGCCCCACGTAGATCGCCACTATTTTTTTCAGCGATGAGTTCTAGTGCTCCGGTTTCAGGAGAGATAGTTTCGCTACGACAGATGTCATGTAGAATGGGCAGTATTGATCGAGAAGAGATGTCATTAAATCGTATTGCTTCACAGACATTTCGAAGTCCCCTACTCATATTATAATAATCGTTCGCGATTAGAACAATCGGTTGTGAAGACTCTTTGATTAATTTGGTAAGTGCCGCAGCTCCACCTCGGTCATAGGTTCCATGTAAGTTATCTGCTTCATCAAGTATCACGAGTTTTTGCCCAGAAGATCCTCCAGAAATTGTGCCAGTGTTGGCGGCATTGCGTGCAATTCTATTTATTATTTTTGCAGTACGTTGGTCGGAGGCATTTAATTCAATTACATCCCACCCCATGTCCGATGCAAGTGCATGTGCTGCAGAGGTCTTTCCGATCCCAGGACTTCCATGAAGAACAACTGCAGGGGATTGGGGATTCCAGCGAGAAGCCCATTCTAAAAATGTACTAATTGCTTTGTCGTTTCCACGGACTGCATCTAGCGTTTTTGGGCGGTATTTCTCTGTGAGACTTGCCATTGATGATGATATAGATACGAGGGGCTTTAGTGGTTACGGAGAGAAAGATAGGGCATAAGATACTGCAATGTGAAAGGTAGAATATGCCAGTCAGAAAGGAGATATTAAAAATCATGGGAGGAACGGTGATAGTCTACATCGTACTTTTGTCCATACTGGCGATAATTCTGTTTATAATTCCTACAATTCTGCTATAGACAAAAGGGGAGATTGGAAGATTAAAACTTTGGCAAAGAGTAGAAAAGAGTTAGAAAAAATTGCTGAGGCTTTAGGCGTATATGACAGACTCGGAATCGTCGGATTTGCTTTTATCAGTGGTTAATAAATTAACGGCGGTAATGAAATCATCTGCTGATATTTCAGTCCTCTCTTCGCGGATTGCAGTCATCCCGGCCTCAGTGCAAATTGCTTTGATATCGGCGCCACTACTACCAGGAGTAAGCTCAGATAAAAGTTTGAAGTCTATCTTATCTGCAAGATTCATATTTTGAGTGTGGATTGCAAAAATTCTCTCTCTTGCTTCTTCATTTGGAAATGGAATTTCAATTAAACGGTCGAATCTACCAGGACGCAGGATGGCCTCATCGAGCATATCAAAGCGATTAGTTGCTGCTATTAGACGGATGTTACCACGTTCGTCGAATCCGTCCAAGCTAGCGAGTAATTGCATCATAGTTCTTTGGACTTCTGCATCTCCAGAAGTCTTGGACTCTATACGTTGGGACGCGATTGCATCTACTTCATCGATGAAAATGATAGCAGGTTCATTTGCTAGAGCGAGCTGGAATATATCCCGCACCAAGCGAGACCCTTCCCCAATAAATTTATGTACGAGTTCGGAACCTGCTAGTTTGATAAAGGATGCATTTGTTTTGTTTGCAACTGCTTTGGCTAACAGTGTCTTTCCGGTTCCGGGTGGTCCATGTAGCAAAACGCCTGCAGGAGGTTCTACGCCTACTATTTTAAAAATTTCAGGATTCTCAAGAGGTATTTCAACAGCCTCTCGTATTTGTTGGATTTGGTCGTCTAACCCTCCAATGTCGTCGTAGGTAACAGTGGGGCAGTCATCTATTTGCATGGCTTGGGCACGGAGGTCTGTTTCTTCGTCCAATATATGGATAATGGAAAGTGCACTATTGACCGCAACTCTAGATCCGGATTTGATTTCGTCGTGTAGTTCCGGGAGTGAAACGGTGATTGCTTCTTGATTGTTTCCGTGTTGTCGTATTATAATTCCTTCTTTGGAGACTTCTTGAACAGTAGCGATGAATAAAGGAGGTTGGCGTAATTGTTGGTTCTCGTGATTGAGGCGCTCTAGTTTCTGTAAGAATTTGCTATTTTCGGCAGTGATATCTAGCAACTTGTCTTGCATCTCGCTGTTTTTATCGTGGGCTTCTTGTAGTTGCTGAGCGAGGTTCTCAAGTTGTTGTTCTAGTGGTAAATCGTCTTTAGAAGAAGAATCTACACTATCGGTGGCATCCATTATGTTCGGGATTGGGTGCCATTACTTATGAATTTTCGGATGGGAGAATAATGATAGTTTCAAGAGAAAGGAACGTTTCGGGGATTGGTCGTCGGACGTTGGGCATGCCCGAGGGGATGGGTGAAAAGAAGCAGAAATATGTTTTTAGGTAATAAAATTGTATCGAAAATATTAATACCAGACATTATGTAATAGGAGTATGGCTACAGGAATTGGAAGGAATCTGCAAGCAGTTAGTATCGAAAAAAGTAGCAAAGAGAGGCTCCCACCCAGTGCGAAATTGGTATTGAAAGTTTTAGAGTATAATGAAGAATTGACACAAAAGGAGCTAGTACAAGAGACATTACTACCATCCCGCACTGTGAGATATGCCCTTTCGAGATTGGAAAGTGCCCGTCTAGTCAAGGTTAGATTCTCTACATTGGATGCCCGAAAGAGAATATATTCTATAAACACATAGAACTTACTGAGAATATAGAGGCCTAAAGAAAATGATTTAGGAATGAAGAATAGTAGTTACGCATATGGGGCGAATAGTACATACAGGAGATACACACATCGGATATCTTCAATACCATTTGCATTCTAGAAGGGAAGATTTTTTATATGCGTTTAGAGAGGTAGTAGAAGATGCGATAGAAGGGAAAGTCGATGCGATTGTTCATTCTGGCGATCTGTTCCATAAAGCAAATCCAGATCTCATAGATATTGCAGGTACGATCGAGATTCTACAATTAGCTAAAGATGATAACATCCCGATTCTTGCAATAGCAGGAAATCACGAGATGCAACGGGGATTGCAATGGATTGATGTATTTGAGAGACTGGGTTTAGTTACACATCTTGGGAAAACTCCACATACTATTGAAGATGAAGAAGGAGATATTGCGATATATGGAATGGATTACGTCCATCCTGATAAAAGAGAAGGGCTTGACTATCAATTTGAAGAGAGTTCATCGAAATATAAAATTCTAGTTTCTCATGGCCAGTTTACCCCATTGGTACTCGTGCCAGGAAGAAATACATGGGACATAGAATTGGTGTTGAAATCTTCGAATGTTGAATTTGATGTAGTGTTACTTGGGGATGAACATATCCAAAAACAAAAGAAAATAGCGAATGTATGGGTAACGTATTGTGGTTCTACGGAAAGGGCGTCAATAGCAGAACGTGAAAGAAGAAGTTATAATATTATTGATTTGGAGGGCGGAGTGAAAATTGGCACAAAAAATATTCAAACTCGTAAATTTGTATATGTGGAAGAAGAAATTCCAGAAGGGGGGAATATTGAATATCTGTACGAAAGAATAAAAGAAAGGGAACATGAATTTTTAGATGCGATTGTGATTGTTTCCGTGGGGGGCGGGGGGATAAAAATACCTATTGCAGAAATAGAAGAATATTGTAAGAGTAAGGGTGCAATTCACGCAATAATCAAACCGAGTAAAGGGGAGATGGAGGAATTGGGAGTGAGAGAATGGGTTTATTTTGAAGACCCAGCAGAAGTAGTAGAAAATGAGATGGGGTCACTGGGATTGAGTGAAGCTGCACGGTGTATAGATATGTTGGTGAGAGATAGAAACATAGTAGATAGTAATCTCAAAATGCATGTAAAGGAATCAATAGAAAAGATGATGAGTGAATCGGAGAAATTCGAGAAGGTACCCATTCAAGAGGGGGAGGGAGAATCACCAGGAAATGGGGGGGAGAATAATGAATACACTCTCGGGGATTTTTCATGAAATTCAATCAATTACAACTGCAGAATTTTAAGCCATACAAAGAGGTTAAGGTCAACTTCAAAGAGGGGGTGACTATAATTTATGGACCAAATGGGTCTGGAAAATCGACGTTATTGGAAGCATGTTTTTTTGCACTATATGGGAAAGTATCTTCAAGAGGTAGATTGGAAGAGATAATAACTAAAGGTGAAAAAAAAGCACAGATTAGTTTAATTTTCTCCCAGGGCGAACAAGTATTTCATGTTGAAAGGGAAATCACGATGCGGGGAGATGCTGCAGTAACTACGAAGTGCACATTAAAGACTCCAAAAGATGTCATATCAGGTAGCGGTCCAGTTGGGAAAGAAATTGAAAAAATACTAAGCATGAGTTCTGAAGACTTTGTAAGTTGCGCGTATGTTCGCCAAGGGGACATAAATAAATTAATAGAGGCGACCGCGACAGAGAGACAGGCGCTAATAGATGGGCTATTGCAGCTTGGTTTGCTCAAAAAATATGGGGACAGAGTTTCAATATCTCGTCGAGCTGTGGCAGAGATAGCTTCAGAACAAAGGGGTGCGATTGAGGAACTAAATAATCAATTAAATCAGAGATCAAGAGATAATCTATCGAGAGAAATTAAAGAGTTAGAAGGGGAAGGGAATAAGATTGATAAAGAAATTTCACAGCTACAAAAAGACCAGGAAAGGAAACAAAATGAAGTAAAAACACTTAAAGAAATTATTGAGTCTCATGGCGAAGCGCAAAGGGAAATGGGAGATCTGAGAATTAACATCGACAAACTTAGTGAAGATTTAATTGAGTTACGGATTAGCGCTTCCAAGATTAGAGAAGGAATATCAAAGGGGAGGCAAGAGATGCAGGAGAAGACAGAAGAAAAGAGAGAGTTGCAAGAAAAGATAGACAAACTTTTAGAAAGAGGTGGAGAAGAAACTCCCTACGAACTATCCCAGATGGATTCCATTTCAGATAAAATAACTAACTTGAAAATTGAGATAAAGACTAATCAAAATGCAATTGAAAAAATGGAAAAATTGATAGAGGAAGGGAAATGTCCAGAATGTGGAAAGGAGATAGAAGGGGCACCAAGAATTTCATCGTTGCAAGAAGATAAAGAAATACTGTCTGAAAAAAAGCGTTTGTTAGAAGAAATGGGTAGAAAATGGAAAGTGGGTAATGAATTAACAGAGAAATTAAAATTGTATGAAAATACCGGTGGTGAAATTAAGCTAATTCATGTGCAATTGAATACACTAGATACGACTGAAAAAGTAGTGAAAAATGGAATTAGAGACAAGCAAGATTTACTTACAAAAAACCAAACAAAATTGAAAAATTTAGAAGAAAATTCGAGTAAAAAATCGGATTTGAAAGACATCGAGAATAAGAAAAAATTGGCAGATATAGGATTAAAAAATATTAAAGATGAGCTAGAAATATCGAAGAAAAAGAAAGAGGAAATAGGTGTCGAAAAAATACAGAAAGAGTTGGAAAAGAAAGAGCTTAAAAAATTAAATGAAAGGCTCAAAATGTTGGAGGGAGATAAGAAAAATATAGAATCGGTCATGGATGAAAGTGAAAAGTTAAAAAAATTCTACGAAGAACTGAGAGTGGAATTAAGACAGAGAAATCTTAATCGCCTAGAAGTTTTGTTGAATAATACATTTCAAATAATATATCAAAATGATGCATATTCTCAAATTGAACTTGATGAATCGTACGACTTATTGGTTTATCAAAAAGATGGTGAATCACTAAATCCCAGGCAATTATCAGGGGGAGAGCGTGCATTGTTCAATCTAAGTCTCAGGTCTGCAATATACAGGTTGTTGATAGAGGGAACGCAGGGTATAGCCCCCATGCCACCCCTGATATTGGATGAACCCACAGTATTTCTCGATGGAGGTCACGTTAGTAAACTGGGTGAATTGATTAGTTCAATGCAAGAAATAGGAGTGGAACAAATTTTAATTGTAAGTCATGACGATGAGCTACTTGGTTCTGGTGGATCTATTATTACGGTAGAAAAGGAACCTACTTCTAATCGATCGGAAGTGACTACACACTGAGGAAATTTCTTTTATTGTGTTAATTTGAAGAAATATTTTTTTTAGCGATTCGATAGTATCTCAAAGCATGGATTGATCCGAATACACCAAGCAATAAAGAGATAGTACCAGGGATGTATCTTTGTTCAAACCACAATAAGAGGAGACCAATGGAGAATGAAAAGAATGAGAAATTGAATAAAAATACAATGATCCAGAATTGTTTTGAGAAGGGGTGGTCTGTGAACATAGGTAGTAAGAGTTGATGAAATTACAGGGGGGACTAGGATAATAATCTGCCTAAAAAATTTGGTCTGTTGGGAAATGGACAAAATAATTAAAGGGGATTGCAGGGGTTTTTTAGGAGTGGCGCCCTAATAGCTAAAAAATGGGTCAATCAAATCTAGGTTTTTTTGGAGAAGAAATGAAAACGGGAGGATATACAGAGGAGAGATTGGGAATTGACTTGGAAGAGGTAGGGGAGAAGAAATTAGATGGGTTTGTAGAAATAGCAGTTTTCCAGGTGAATTACACACTTAAGAGAATTGGGGATGTGGAAAAGCCAATAATACATGTTTTTGGAAGAACTATAGAAAATAAAGCAGAACGTGTTCAAGTTCATGGGTTTCGACCATACCTATATACACTCGAATCTTCATTCGATAGAGATGTAGTAGAGGGCATTCCAGGAGTAACAGGATGGGAGCGTGAAAATGAAAAAGGTCAGCCATATGTGGGAATTAAAGGGGAGCGACTAGTCAAAATATATGGCCAGACTCCCAGGGATGTGGGGAAATTTAGAGAAGAATTTGATCACTATGAAGCAGATATTTTATTTCCAAATCGATTTTTGATCGACAAGAGTATTGAAAGTGGGATACGAATACCAGAAAAAAGAGCTCCAGATGGAACTCTAGAAGTGAGTTACGAAGACGTGGTTGCGGTGAACGTGTCCAGTAGTTTGAGGATTAATACACTCGATATAGAAGTGGAAGATAGAAACGGATTCCCAGAAAATGGGGAGGAGACTATTTTGTGTATATCGAGCCATGATTCATATACAAATGAATACACTGCATGGATACATGGGTGTGATGAGGAGAAGGTTGATATCAGGGATCACAAATTAATAGACGAAAGTTCGTCTATGGAAACATATGTCTTTGAAACGGAGGAAGAAATGCTTGAAGCATTTATAGACTACATCGATGAGAGTGATCCGGATGTGCTTACAGGGTGGAACTTTGTAGATTTTGATATATCATATTTTGTAGCGAGGTTGAAAAAATTAAGCAAGGGTGCGAAATATGACATTGATTTCAACAGGTTATCGAGAGTTAATGAAGTCTGGGAGAATAATTGGAGGGGTCCAAATATCAAAGGGAGGATTGCATTTGATTTGCTCTATGCATATAGGAGAACCAACTTTTCTGAATTGGAATCATATAGACTTGACGCAGTGGCCATGACAGAACTAGGGATTGGGAAAGAAAGGTATACTGGAACTATTGGGGCCCTCTGGGAAAATGATCCGACCCAATTATTGAAATATAATATCAGAGATGTAGAATTATGTGTTGAGATTGATCGTAAGCAGGGGATCATTCCATTCTGGAAAGAAGTTGCAGCATTTGTGGGTTGCAAACTAGAAGACGCGACTACGCCAGGGGATACGGTAGATATGCTAGTACTTCATAGAGTATATGGGAAATTTGTACTTCCATCAAAGAGAAGAGCACAGTCGGAAGATTATGAAGGTGGGCAAGTTCTTACCCCGACAAAAGGGGTGAGAGAGATGGTAGCAGTACTAGATTTGAAATCTTTGTATCCAATGTGCATGGTAACGCTCAATGCATCTCCAGAAACGAAAGTGGAAGAGCAATACGAAGGCGAAGTGTATCGGGCTCCAAATGGCCAGATGTTTCGAAGGGAGCCGATTGGCATAATTAGGGAGATGGTAGATGATTTATTGAAAGAGCGAGAGGCCAAAAAAGAACAAAGGGAAAAATACGATCGTGAAACGGTAGAATATGATAGATTTGATCGTCAGCAGGCAGCAGTGAAGGTCATAATGAATTCGTTGTACGGTGTTTTGGGGTGGGAACGTTTTAGGTTATATGACAAAGACATGGCAGATGCAGTTACTGCAACAGGAAGGGAAGTGATCCGGCATACTCAGAAAATGGCTAACGAAATGGGATACACAGTTGCATATGGAGATACGGATTCCATTATGTTGGAACTAAAAAATCAAAAAATGAATTCTCAAAATTTAGAAAATATTGAAGAGGATTTATTAAAGAAAAGAGCATTGGAGACTGCCGTTGAAGTCCAAGGTAAAATAAATGAATCATACGGAGAATTTGCAAAACAAAAATTGAATGCGGAGGATCATCATTTTGAAATTGAATTTGAAAAGTTGTATAGACGGTTTTTCCAAACAGGGAGGAAAAAGAGATATGCAGGGCATATAATTTGGAAAGAAGGGAGAGATGTAGATGATATTGATATAGTTGGGTTTGAGTATAGAAGATCGGATAACTCACTAGTGACGAGAGTGACACAGCAGGCGGTGATAGAAAAAATAGTTCGGGGGAGGTCATTAGATGAAGTGAAGAAATATATTCAAGGGGTGATAAAAGATTTTGAAAGGGGAAATTTGAATATAGAAGAAATTGGAATACCAGGAGGCATAGGGAAGAAACTAAAAGAATATGAAACAGAACCGGCACACATTCGAGGGGCAAAATATGCAAATGCTGTGTTGGGGACAAATTTTGATCGGGGATCAAAGCCAAAGCGTGTGTATCTTAAGAGGGTCGATTCGGTATTCTTTGAAAATTTTAGAGAGAAAAATCCGGATATATTTCCCGCAGAAGGGACAATTACGGAAGATCACAGGGGGCTGACGGCAGGACAGAGAGAAAAGAGAAAAACATTTACAGAATTTCAAATGAAACAAGATGTGATATCATTTGAATTTGCCGACCAGATACCAGATAGTTTTGCGGTGGATTGGGAGTTAATGTTGGAGAAAGATATTAAAGGACCTATTGAAAGAATATTAGAAGGCATAGACATGTCGTGGGACGAAATCAGAAGTGGGCAGGAACAAACGGGATTGGGGCAATACATGTGATTTCATAAGGAGTGGAAAATGAGGATATGAAATCTAACTAGAAAAAGTTTAAATCAGTTAAAAAGCTAGATTTTCTTACGCAAATTATGGCAACTTTACGAATAAAGAATTTACATGCAGAAGTGGCAGGAGATGGAGAAAAAATACTGAAAGGGGTTGACCTTGTGGTATCTTCAGGGGAAATTCATGCTTTAATGGGGCCAAATGGGAGTGGAAAATCAACACTGTCAAAAATTATTGCAGGTCACCCTGCGTATGAGGTCACGGGCGGGGAGATAATACTGGAAGTTGATGATGATGATTTTGACGAGATTGAAGAAAGTATACCAAAAGATAAGAAATCTTGGAGTATTTTAGAACTGGAACCAGATGAAAGGGCAGCACTAGGAATATTTTTGGGTTTCCAATATCCTGCGGAAATTGAAGGAGTCACCATGACTAACTTTTTGCGGACTGCACTTAACGCGACAATAGAAGGTAGATCGGAGTTGATATTTGGCAAGGAGGAAGAGGAAGAAGGAGAGGAGAAAAAAGTACCCAGCCCAATGGAAGGCCCTATTGATGATGGCCCAGTGGGAGTTATGGAATTTCAGAAGCTGCTACAAGGGAAACGGGAATTGTTAGACATGGATGTAAAATTTATGCAGAGATATCTTAATGCAGGGTTTTCAGGAGGGGAGAAAAAACAGAATGAAGTGCTCCAGGCTGCAGTTCTAGAACCAGCAATTGCCATATTGGATGAGATTGATTCTGGTTTGGATATAGACCGTCTTCAAGATGTTGCCAAGGGAATTAACGCGTTGAGAGATGAGCAGGGTTCGGGTATTTTACAAATTACTCACTATCAACGTATTTTGCAATATGTGAAGCCAGATAAAGTTCACATAATGGTTGATGGGAAGATGGTCATGGAGGGCGGGCCAGAACTTGCACTTGAACTTGAAGATAAAGGATATGATTGGGTCCGACAGCAGATATCTGAGGATAAGTGAAATCGAATGACAAATGGCGTTGATCTAGAACTAACAGATGAAGTGATTTCCCAGATTTCAGAAGGGCTTGGAGAACCAAATTGGTTACTAGAGATTAGATTGGATGCTGCGAGTGCATTGGGCAGACTAGAATTTCCAAAAGTAATTAGCACTCCGGGGAGGATATGGACAGATTTGGCTGATTTAGATTTTGAGAATTTAATAGATCCACTTACACAGCAACAAGAAACTCTAAGGGATGAAATCAAAGGGGTAGAAATTTTATCATTCGCTGATGCTGTGAAATCGAATGAATCCATTATCCAGGAAAATTTTGGAACGGTTGTGGACCCAAAAGAAAATTATCTTGTTGCATTGTCTACAGCATTATTTACGAGTGGTACGGTTATTCTGGTTCCTGAAAAAGCTAATATTGAAAAGATATTAATACAAACAAAAATGGAATCCAAATCTCTATTTGACTATACATTGGTCGTGGCAGAAAAATCGTCTTCTGCTACAATTGTTACTTCACAGGAAACGGGAGATGAGAAGGGGGGGGAGAAATATTATGGAGGCATAGTGGAACTGGTTGCAAAAGAAAATAGTCAGATAAAATATGGATCATTGCAAAATTTGTCAGAAGATACATACAAATATTCGATGAAACGTGGTTCGACGGGTAGAGACGCAAAGATAAATTGGATCGAGGGGGATGTGGGTTCTAGATTATCAAAAACAACGGTGGAAACTGAGTTAAATGGGGATGGATCGGAGACAAAGATAGTATGTGCATTTTATGGACATGAAGATCAACATATAGATGTTGATGCGAAGGTTTGGCACAATGCAGAAAATACAATTGCAGATCTAGTAACTCGAGGTGTGGTGGATGATCACGCCCGTTCTGTGTACGAAGGGACACAATTTGTAGGGCAAGAAGCTTGGAATACATCGTCTTACCAGAGAGAGAGTACATTGATGTTAAGTGATGAGTCAGAGGCAGATGCCAGTCCAAAGCTAATTATCAATAATCACGATACATCTGCCAGTCACTCTGCCACAGTTGGTCAAATAGATAAAAATAGTCTACTATATATGCGAACTAGAGGAATACCAGAGAAAATCGCATCTAATATGTTAGTTAAGGGATTTTTCGGGCCAATATATGAGGAGATAGCAGTAGATGAATTTAGAGATGATCTGCGTAATCAAATAGAGGCGAGACTTCGAACATAAACTTTTAACATAGACCAAGGCCAATCGATTCTAATAGTCCTATAGTGTAGTGGCCAATCATAGCTGCCTTTGGAGCAGTTGACCCTGGTTCGAATCCGGGTAGGACTATTTTTTTCAGCGTGTTAATTCGACCCAATTATCCGAACCACTTTGCCACTCCTGGAATGATTCTTCATCCCCAGATTCGGAATAGAACTTACCACCCGAACCATCGTTTAGGGTACACGGAATTGGATTTGCCTCTCGTTCTTCTCGGGAAATAGTCATTTGAGCACGGCTCGTAATGCCTCGTGCTTGATATTCAGCGAACACTTCATCGGTTATAACATCAAAAAATGAGATGTATTCTGTGTCGGCCCCATTGCTTACTGCTACAGCGATTTCGCCCTGTCCATGGGGGCGCATGATATAGCCAATATGTTGCCCAGCTGCTACGCTACCTCCACCGGCAACAATGAATTCATCAAGTAGATCTACGTGATGGAAAGTGAATACAAGTTGCGAATATCCCGTTGGGCCAATATAAAATTGATATTCGGTGCCTTGTTCAATTTCTTTGGGTATTAATTGATACATATCCCCATCCACAGGAGAATAAAATTTTACAACTCCACGTGTGTCATAAGAACCAAAATCACTATCCCAGCGCTGTTGTTCGGTGTAGGCATCGAAGTAGTGTTTCATGCTCGAACAGGACTTTCCCGTGGGGTCATAGTCAACTGAACCATAATTATAGTTATGTCCATATGCAGCTCGGATTTTAGTAATCCGAATATAGGGGTCGAGATCGATGAAATTACTGGTAGCGAGTTTTGGAGGATTGGCAGGATCAATATCTGGTTGGGCATTCTGTTGATTTGCTTCAAGGTATTGGCTATGATCCACGAGGTGAGGTCCCGTGTTTTGGCTATAGTCCATAGGAGCACCCATGTCCATCGTTTGTCTCATTCGCATAGATTCTGCCATGTCAACCATTTCTTCCACGGACATGCCCATTGATTCGCCCATATCCATCATTTCTTCCACGGACATGCCCATTGATTCGGCAGCATCCTTTAGATCACCCATGGTCATTCCACGAGATTCTGCCATGGTTTTTATTTTTTCCATTTTTGGAGGGGTTGTCGTTTCTGCCAGGTCTGCTGCTAGATTTGTAGATTCTTCGGGTGAAGTGGGTTGTGTGCCACCCCCTGATCCTCCTGAACACCCCGCAAGGAGGAGACATATCACCACTAGGAATATTGCATAAGGGGTTTTCTTATTTTTTCCATTCAT